>CAMWLE010000003.1 GCA_947175015.1 uncultured bacterium | reverse complement strand
CTCCTGCTTACCCTATTCTCCCCAGCATAGCTGGGGGATTAGGGTTTTCATTTATGGGCATTCCCTACCCATGAAAAGTAACACTCCCCGTAGCTTACTACGAGGTATCAGCCACAACTTCAACTTATTTACCTTTTCCCTCTTCCTTCATGGGTACCACTATCAGAAATTGTCCCTCTGTTTCCAGAATTTCTACACCACAATCCATATATGACAGATCCGTTTCATGTATCAGAAACAGCATGGATGCTTCTCCTTCCAAAACATCCTGTTCCGCCAGATACTTGTTATCAACAAAATGATACCTCTGCGAATAAGGCAGCAGTTCCCTGCCGTTTGTGATATTCGTTTTCTCCTGATAGTATCGTGCATCAATTCCGCACGCATACTGTGTCAGGATTTCTGCCATACTGCAATTAAACTGCCATCCCATATTCCCCGTAATATACAACTGCTCATATTCCTCCATGGAATCCGCCCTGACAACCGCATTTAGAAAGTCCTCATTATAATATGTTCTGCTTTCCACCTGATAAAAAGTAAAATATCTGACCAAAAACAACACCGCACAAATTCCATACAAAGCAGCCACCGCCATCGGCAGCTTACGCCATTTGATATGCTGTGCCAGCCACTCTATGCCATAACCGCATAACATAATCATGGGATAAAAGATAATATTAATCCTGTTAATATTGACCTCAAAGGTAATGATGCCCACCCAAATCCCTGTCAGTAGAAAGCCCAATATTGCCATATACCTTGTCTGAATCTGCCTGTCCTGCTCCCTGAACAATTGCCGTATAAATGCTGCAATTCCAATCACTGTAAAAGGAATGGATATATGATACAAAGGGCCAAACTCCGGAAGCGCATTAAACAAATGATCCGGCATCTGCAAAAAGACCTGCCGCACCATAAACCATATATTATTCAGTAATTGTCTGAACGAAAAATTCATAAACAAAATATCATTGGCCCTACTGCTCTCCGGAAATCGCGGCATGGTAAATAACGGCGTTTCCATTGTGTCCCATCCAAAGAAATTAATTGCCATCACCAGGATTTCCGGCAATGCTATTGCTGAAAAAATACATATGCACAGTAGAACCTGCGCCGGTTTCAATTGTTTTCTCCACAGACACCACGCGGCAAACACAACCAGAAACGGAATTACCGAATACACCGCCACACCATAGCAATAAAAGGTCAGCCCGAAAAATATCATGGAAAGATATAAGTACTTACGCTTCTCCAAACCTGTCAGCAGCAAATATAACGCCAGCAAAAACACATGGGGAAACAAATTACAGTCCAAAGACCACCTGCTCTGCATAAAATGCCATGGATTCACAGCACACAACGCCATGAGAATCAATCCTGTCCGCTGTGAAAATACCTTCTTTCCTACCAAATACATTAATACAACAGCGCCGCAGCTTACAAGCAGCATGGGCATGCGCACTGCCACACTCTGCAATCCAAACAGCTTCAGAAAAGGAATCATAAGATAAGACAACAACACGCTCATCTGGCTCACCTTCCATGCGGTAAAATGAACCGGCAGAAACATCCCGTATCGATCTGTTCCATATTTTGACAGTGCCCATGCGTCCACTGCCGCCATAGCCTCATCCTGATTCACTCCGCAAGGCACCTGCCCAAAACGAATACAGCGAATCAATACTCCCAAGAGAAAAATCCCCCAGAATACTATTTTCATATTTCGATTCTTCCTATTGATATCTGCCATCTGCTTACCCCTTATGCTAATACTTTTTAACGTCTCTCAATAATCATCTTGCCGTCCCTTCGCATAAGTTAGTTTTTTGATACCAGGCACTATTTGGACGCCGCCAAGGAATGCCTGTTTTTCTTGGCTATAAACATATGATACGAGAAGACGGCATACTTACTGCTTTTTACTGTAACATTTTTGACCAAAGCAGTTTTACATGCCATTTTGATGTAGTGTATTCTGTGTTGCTTTCGCAATCTGCAGAATGATTTCACTGAAATATCTTGGATTCACATCCTTCATTTTACACTTGTGTTCTTCCGAAAATAGATAGGGCGGCAAAAGCTTCGGTTCTGTATCTGATAATTTATATAAATATATGTTATACACCGTTACTTCTTCATTCTCATCCCCCATCGAACTACCAGAAAATGTAAGCTTTGCGCCTATGTTACCATCGTTGTGATAATAACTATCAAAAAATCCTCCATCCATAATCTCGCCGCGATACCACCCCATACCCAGCAGTTTTCCTGAAAGCGACAGCCCGTTCAGCATTTTGCCATGAAATCGTTCAAGTTCAAACCGCTCTTCTTCCTCCTCCTCTGTTACATAAACCGGACGGTTGATCTGGTGAAACGGCTGTATCACCTCATAGTCTGCTAGCTGATTCTGCCATGCCAAAAGATCCTCTTTTGACAACTCCAGCGGATGTACTAAGCCAATTCTGTACAGACTTTCGGAGATTGGGCCTGCTATTTTTTGGCCTGCGGATTTCTGGCCCAATGGCTCAAATTCCACATATTCTGGCAAGAAATATTCCTCTTCTTCTGCCGTATTAAAACTTCCATCTTCCATATATCGAAAAGTTTCTTTCAAAATACCATTCTCATATACACCCCATATAAGCCCCATAGCAAATTGATGCATGATAGGGTTTTTAACAAATAATTCCCTCCAGTCCTGTATCTTCCAGAATCTTGCCATACTAAGCGCCTGTTCCAGCCTCAGTTTCTGCGTTTGTACCACAACCTTTAGCTGCTTTTTCATCTGCTTAAACGCTTCGGCCGCCTGTTCCGCTTTGTCAGAATCGTCCTGTTTCCCAGGAGACGGCAGACTTTTCAAGCGTTTTCCATTTCCGTCATAGACCTCCATTTCCAATGCCGGATTCAAACGAACTGTAAATTTTCGACTGCCATAATCAAAAGTACGCTCCATCTGTTCATCAAATCCCATATCCGGTACCAGCCTATCCTCCAATTCCTCACGCTCAATTCCCAATGCTGACGCTGCATCGGAAATTGCCTCTCCTGCCGCATTTTTGATCTGGCGAAACTTAAATTTCCTGGACATTTGATCTACCAAAACCAATGCTTCTGAACTGCCGTTGAATGCCAATGCCCTCACTGCTTCCGCTGCTATGACTCCCCTGGAATGCTCCGCCCATTCTTTGATCTGAGCATACAACACAGATACCATTATTGCGCCGCCATGAATCGCAACCGGATACAGTACCCAACGCTTCTTAGCTTCCGCCCCCAATTGCTTCCATTCTTCATACAATGACTGCATATACATAGAAATTTCTTTGGGATTCAATGGCGCTGCCAGCTTTACTGCATCCTGATTGATTCCTGCCTCATCCATGTCCGCATAGGCAGCCAGCATTGCAAGCATATATTCCTGTGAAACCAACTCGCCGTCTTGACGATGGACTTCCGGCAATGCCAAACCTTGCACCCATTCCACCTTCCGCTTCCTGGCACCCCTGTATATCCGTACAGCAAGCCTTTCTTCCGCTCGCTTCAAGCTGCTTCGTTCGTGTGTACCTTCCTCCGTTTCCTTTTCTTTCTTCCCTTCTGCGCTCTCTGCTTCCTGACCTTCCGTTCCCTTGGCTTCCTGCCCTTCCGCTCTCTCGTGCTTCTGCCCTTCCGTTCTCTCTGCTTCCTGCTCTTCCGTTCTCTTGGCTTCCTGCCCTTCCGTTATCTTGGCTTCCTGTTTCTCTGATCTCTCCGCCTCCAGTTCCTCCACCAATTCTCGCAGCAACTTGGCTAATTTCTTGTTCTTCTCCCGTTCCAACGCCGACTTAACTTTCTCAAGGCAGGAAACCTCCCCCCATTCTTCCAGTACCAAAACGGCAAACTCCCTGACCTTTAGCTTTTTCGACTGAAGCAGTACCAGTATTTCCGCTTCCCATTCTTTATGCTCCTTACAGATTTCCAAAAGCAATTTTCTTACCTGCTTTGTACTATCCTCTGCGCAGGATAAATAGACATCCCTGTACTGTCCCGCCCCAAGCCTCTTGAAAACCATAAAACAAAACACACGAGCTGCGGCATTTCCCCTGCGAACCGCTTCTTCCATACCGACTTCCCATTGTTCCGCATTCTGTTGCCCCTGCAGTTTTTCCGCAAAGTATTGCCCCTGTAAATTTCCTGCTGATTGCCTCCCTTCTAATTTTTCTGCTGCTTGTCTCTTTTCTAATTCTCCTGCTGCTTGTCCCCTCTCTAATTTTCCTGCTGATTGTCTCTTTTGCAAGCTTTCAGCAAATATATCCACACACTGCTCAAGCAGCATAGTTTTTTTCTTCTTATCACCTATATTTTCACAGAAACCACCCAAAGCATTTGTCTGCATCCAAATAGGAACCCCTTCTTCTTCTAAAATCTGAAGCATTCCTTTCATCTGATTTCTGTGATACAACAGAGCATTGTTGCCAGTATTGTCAGCGCATATTTCTTCAATTGCCTGACCAGAACCATTCTGCCCTGTATATACTCTGTAAACTTCAAAATATCCCGTTTCCTTCTTTAAAATCTCCAACACCAACACACGGCGATACACAGAAATTTCTCCTATTTCCTTTAAATGCTCTATCTTCCGATACCTCTCCTTTTCCGGATACACATCATTGCCCCATTCTTCCACATAAAGCTCCAGTGTTTCCACCGAACATTCCCCGGCAAGATATTTCTTCGCCTCTACTCTGCCCGTATAACAGCGAACCAGCAATTCAGAGACAATTTTATTGCGCAGACTTTCCTTATAAGTGGTTTTCATTTCCTCATAGAGTACATAGTTTGAATTTTGTATAATACCAATCAATTTTTCGTAGCCTTCTGACTCAATCATAGTTGCTACTGCCTGAATAATTTCCGGGCGCTTTACCGCCATACGTGCCACCGTAGCCTCGCATCCTGCCTTCAGGCTCCAACGGACATACCGATCATCCTGGATGGGCAGCATCTCTTCTATCTCCTCCATCCTGTCCTGGAACCACGCTTCCTCCGTAATATCCTTGCAGACATTCAGAACCTTGTCTCTCCCTTGATATCTATAATCCACTGCTACCAGAATCCGAAGAATGATTTCAAAACACACAGAATGCCTGATCGCAAGAAATGCACATCCGGCAAGAACTACTGGATTCTCCGACCCTTTTCTTTCGCTGAAAATAGACAATATTTGTTGTGGAAATGGTGTATCCTTTTCCGCAGTTCTTGCAAAATTCTGTATTCTCTCAAGTTCCTGGGGTTCAAATGCCATAATATCCTCAATGGCTGCAATCAAACTTTCCCGCAGGTATTCCACTGTTTCCAGTGCCGTTCCCACTGGCATATGATGCAGATACATCGCAGCAAGAAGCAATTTGGCATTGCTCCTTTTTCCGGCAGCCCCATATCCATCACACTCATGGCAATAGTCCATGGCACGCAGAAAAATCTCCGGATTCTCCTTTTCCGACTGGCACAAAAGTTTCGCATCACATGAACTGGTGCTGAGAAATGCTACAAAAGCTCCTGCCAGCACTGCAATTTTTTGTTCAGAAGCGTGCTCTCCTGTATGTAATAAAAGCAATCTATTCAAATCTGTACCTGTCGCCTGGCCAATATATGGTCCCACAAGCATCCTCCATGCCGTGGAACCGCCCACCTCTACTATAAAACGTACATAACGCCCCAGTTCTTCCTTCCTCTTTTTCTTTTGCAACCATTCCAGATAAGAAACCCTTCCTCCAAAATGCGCAAATTTGAAATCCTGCGACTCTACCTTTTTAAGAAGTTCCGGCTCTTCCTGGAAATCCATATCCAGGTATTCCTCCGCAATCTGCAGATTTGTTTTTGAAAGTTGCATAGCGTCAAGCAATGCCTGACGTATCTCTTCATCTATTTTATCCCTTCCGATCATATCTTTCCTCCTGACATAACTTTCTTCCGCGACACACTTCCCATTATGCCTCTTCAGCGGCTACGTATACTCCATATTAAAACCAACTTCATCTCCCTGTCTCTGCCTTCTTGCATATATTTTATCACGAAAACAGTCGCAACAACAGCCTCTATTTCCCCTTTTCCTTTCTTTTTTCCAACAGTATCTCTTCCCAATCAAAAAGCCAATGAAATGTTATCTTTATCAACATTTCATTGACTTTTTCACGATCATCTCTATTTACATAATTCTGCCACGGTTTCATTGATTACTTTACCGTCAGCTTTCCCTTTCAGCACAGCCATAACAGCCTTCATGATTTGTCCTTTATTCTTAGTGGCAACCAATTCTGCAAAATTTTCTTCAATATATGCCCTTACTTCCTCAGGAGACATCATTTTAGGTGCATACTCTGCAATTACATCATAACGCTTTTGATATTCTGCCCTTAACTCTTCCCGATCTGCAGGACAAGTATCCAACTGCTCTTTCGCTGTCTTCAGTTCTTTGATGAGTACCCTCTCAACCAACTCTGCAGGAACATCATCCCGGCATCCCTCATCAATTGCTGCTTTTTTCACTGCAGATACCAGAGAAGAAATCGCATCTTTGCGCTCCTTATCCCTTGCCTTCATAGCAGCAACCATATCTTTCCTTAACTCTTCTAATTCCATCACATTCACCTTACCCTTCTACATTAATTATTCCCCAAAATGTATTCCTCACTACAACTCATGAAATACTTTTGTTCTATAAAAGATATATGGGGAGTTCCTGTCCTATTCCATATATGATGTATGTATGGGTTCCACTCTCTGCAGCAGTCTCCATTTCTCCCATCGCTTCCATTGTCATTTCGATTTCAACATTCTCAGCCTTTGACAATGTTTGTGCATCTTCTGACTTCCCTGATGCAGCCAACTTTGCCTCTGACTGAACTGCCACTGCTGTGTCTGACTTTAGCTCCGGCTGTACTGCCACTACTGTGTCTGACTTTAACTCCGACTGTGCTGCCCCTGCTGTGCCTGACTTTAGCTCCGACTGTGCTGCCCCTACTGTGCCTGACTCTAGCTCCGGCTGTGCCTTTCCCGTTATCCGGGACTTTTCTGCTGCGGATTTACCTGTTGCCTGGGTCCTACCTGCAGACGGAACCGGTCCCTTCTGACTCACAGGCTTCCCTTCTGCTGCTTTTCTGGCCGCAAGCCTGCTCTCCGCCTTTTGTATGATTGATTCCGCCCTTGTTGTAGTCTCTTCCACACTTTCCGTTCCTTTTATTTCTGTACCTGTGGTATTGGGGGCACCAACTGCATTCATGGAATTTGCTGTATTTACGGCATTTGCCGCTCTTTTGATACTACCTGCTCCTACGGACATGTTCCTCTACCTCCTTTGCCAACTCCAGATATTCACCTGCACTTCTGGCGCTCTTCTTGTGTACCATAACAGGTTTGGAATTATCCTGCGCCCATTCAATCTCACTGTCAACTCGAATCACTGTATCAAACACAGTCACTTCCTGATACTCATGCAGAACATCCAAAGTCTGTTTTCCATAATTTTTCCTGGCATCCAATTTGGTTATCACTACACCCAAAAGAACTAACTTTGGTGCCAGCCTTTTCACACTATCCAGAAACTCAAACATATTTGCTACACCAAACAGTCCCCATGGACTCGCTTCCACCGGAATAAGCACATAATCAGAGGCACATAGGATATTCATAACCCAGCCTCCCAAAGTAGGCGGTGCATCGATCAAAATATAATCATACTCCCCGCTCTCCTTAATTTTCTCAAGGCTCTTTGACAATATCAATTCTCTCTGCCATTTGGCAAAAAGCTCATACTCAATACTGCTCATAAGTGTTGAAGAAGGAATCAGATCCAGATTTTCATAAGGTGTATGCACCACATAATCCAACAAATCTTCTTCTTTTTTCACAGCATGATATAGATTTTTATCCCCTGCTGCAAATTCCAATATCGTCTCCTCCGAAAAAAAAGAGAGGGACAAATTTAGCTGCATATCACCGTCGATCATAAGTACTTTTTTTCCAAGTGTAGATAATGAATATCCCACATTGGCACAGCTCGTCGTCTTACCACTCCCGCCCTTATTATTCGCAAAGGCTATGGTCTTCGTCATCTTCTTTGCCATAGAGGCACTCTATCCCTTTCTCTGCAAAGTAATCCATCCACTCACCGGAAGGACGCACATCAGTCACCACCATATCAATGGCCGAAAGTTCACATATCTGTGAAAATGCCACATTGTCAAATTTCGTATAATCCACTGCCAAAATACGCTGTTTTGCAGATTTCAGCATAGTTTGCTTTACCTGAGAGAACATTTCATTGGAATCTGTGATCCCGTTTTCCCTGGCAATTCCTTTACAGGACAAAATGACCTTGTCCGCATGAAAAGAATTGATGAGATCCGTTGCTTTTGGGCCCACCAGCGCCAGATAATTTTCCCGCAGAGTGCCTCCTGTACAGATGACATCCCAACCGCTGACATCTGACAACTCCACCAGCACTTCAATGGAATTGGTAATCACTGTCAAACGCTTTCTGCTTTTCAGAGCCTTTACAATTGCCACTGCCGTAGTACTGGGGTCTACAATAATATGTTCCCCTTCTCCGATAAGCTCACTTACCAACTCCGCGATCGCCTGCTTGCCTCGCATATTCCGTTTCTTGCGGACATTGAAGGGCATATCAAGACTGGTATTCTCGTTCAATACCGCGCCGCCATAACTCTTCGTTGCGAGACCTTCCTTGTCCAGTTTATCTAAATCCCGTCGAATTGTCTCTTCTGAAACGTCAAAAAGGATACTCAGCTCGCTGACTACCACTTTTTTCTCATCCTGCAGTTTTTCCAAAATCAGATTTCTCCGCTCTACAGCAAGCATCTGCCGCCCACTCCTCGCCTCTTCTCTTATGTCATCAACCAATCAATACTTATGTTTTCAGCACGCTGTATCATAATACCTACAATCAATAAACAATAAAACAAAAATCACTAAAGCACATCCAAAATCTCTGCATGCTCACTTTTGTACTATGAACCAACGCCTTAATCCTGAACCAAAATCACCTGTCTAAGAACAACAAATATACCTGTACACGTCTAATATCTGTCTCCTCCTGTGCGGAGCTCTCACTTCGCCCCTCAAAGGACACAGACACACCCATACCCATCTATTGTCTGCCCAGCCATATAAGAGGATTCCATCATCCTCTCACATTCAAATTAGAATTATTTCTGTACAGACTATAAAATCGACTTGCAGATTTGTGGGTCAGGATGGGCAATCACGGTGGAATCCAGGTACATACCGCCCTCGGATACACTTGCTTTCGCCCTGGCAATGGCCGCTTCCACAGCAGACACCTCTCCGCACAGGAACACATAAGACTTACCGCACATTCCCTTTGCAATCCGAAGTTCGATCAGCTCCACATCCGCGGTCTTCGCCGCCACATCTGCCGCAACAATAATTGCCGCCGCATCAAAAGTTTCCAAAATCCCCAAAGAGCTGATATGCTCCACATGAGTGGTTCCATAGATTGCAGGAAAAATGCCCTCATGGGGATTGCCCAGTACAAAACTATCGATCAGCTGCTCTCCATACTGTACTTTCGCCGTGTCAACTGCCGCATCTACAGCGCTCAAATCCCCTGTAATCAGAGCTATGTACTTGCCGGGGCATACAGTCTGTGCTTCAATCAACTCTACGGCAGCCGTCTTGACCATGGCATCCGCCGCAGTCACTCCGGCAGACACCGTCTTAAACTCTATCATTCCCAACGCCTTGCTCATGGAGCTCCCTACCTTTCTGCAATCGTAATATATTTATCGGTCACTTCCTGTACAATACCTTCCAGGGAAGCATGGATTCCTACACTCAATCCGTTTCCAGGCTTTGCTATGCAATCACCCACTCTGACCGAATCACCTTTTCCCACAGATGCCACCGCAGGCGCACCAATATGCTGACTAAGCAATATCCTGACTTTATGAATGAAGTGCTCTTCCATCCAATAATCATCAGACTGTAAAGGCGCATCCACATCATATTTCGCCAGCCCAAGCCTTGCTTCCAGTCTTTCTTCCGGCACCTTGCGGTATGCTCTACTCTCTTTTACCGGGGCAGGCACTACATCTGCCGGCGGTTTTACTCCTGCTTTGCGCAATCCCAATTTATACTCCGCAATCAAACTTCTGGGTGCAAGCCCCTGGGGACAGGAAAAATTCTCACACAATCCGCAGGAACTGCAAAATAATGTATTCAAAAATACATTTGTGTCCTGAAAATCTTTATTTGCAGCACTGCGCATAAACTTATGAGGTTCAATAGGATGCCCCAACGCATGTCTTGGACAGAGATTTGTACATGTCTCGCACTGACAACAGGAAGAGGCCGCACGTTTCAGGTCAATGGCGGTATTCCTGTTCTTACGCTGCACCAAAGTATGGGAACGGTCCAATACAATCACCGCATTGGTCGTTTTCGTTACCAGTGCCGTTTCATCCGCCAAATTCCCCATCATAGGACCGCCAATCAGATAAACCGGATGTTTCACCGTAACCTCTCCTGCATAGGCAATGACATCTTTGATTGCCGCGCCAATCGGTACCCGCACCGTAACAGGATGCTCTACCTCACCTACCACGGACACCAACTTATCTACCACAGGTGTATTCTGTTCCATGGCGCGGTATACATTGTAGACTGTCTCCACATTGAACACCGCCACGCCTTCCTCAATGGGAAGTCCTCCCGGACGAATCACTCTTCCTGTTGCTTCATAGATAAGCACCACCTCATCCCCCATAGGATATGCACTGTCCAATAACTGCACTCGCATATGAGGATAGGAATCAATATATCTATCTATAGCTTTTAATGTCGCTTTATATTCTCTTTTAATTCCGATAACAGCCTCTTTTGCCCCTACTGCCCCGGCAATCATATCAAAGGCCTTCAAAATCTCATCCGCATGCTGTTCCAATAGCTGTCTGTGAAGTTTCAGCAATGGTTCACATTCCGCACAATTCATCAAAATAATTTCTGCCCGCTCATCCAGCTTGGCATAAGTGGGAAATCCTGCGCCGCCAGCACCAACAATTCCATTTTCCTGCAAAATCTGCTTTAAAGTCTGAATCTCCATGAAACACTCCTTTTTCATGAAATACCTTTCTTATATGAAATGTTCTTTCTAATTGAATTCCACTCATTCTCCTGTATCCAATGAACTTAAATCACTCATCAACAATCCCGACAATCGCAGCATCCACAGGCGCTCCTTCCATGCCCACTCGCGCCGCGCTTCCCGTTGCCACCAGCACCGTTTCGCCGATACCTGCCCCAATATTGTCTATTGCAACAAATTGTGCAGCATTGCCCGCCATCTCTTCTAACGGTTCAATAATCATGAACTTATTTCCAATCAAATTTTCACACTTACGTGTAGAAACAATACTTCCTATTACCTTCCCTACAATCATGGCACCTTCTCCTATCAGGTAGAACAGCAGTGACAGACCTGCCACTCTCAGCGGCATCCATTCTGATGATATGTATTTGTTTTACATTAGAATTCAACCACCAAGAGCGACATGATACCCATCACAATATTACAACTCTCCTGCTCTCTCCAAACTATTTGATAATTGTCACCTTATCACCAGTTTTGATCTTGCTGGCATTTGCTTCATCCGTATCAATGTGCATTTCCAGTGTAAAACTGTCATTGACACGAATCTTCACCTGATTGAAAATGGTGCCTCTCTCATTATCCGCTTTCACGGATACGATATCGCCGTCTTTCACACCTGCCGCCATAGCATCTGCAGGTGACATATGTATATGACGCATTGCAATAATACAGCCTTCCTTCAGATAGAGAACACCCTTCGGTCCTACTACCGCTATGGGTGCACTTCCGGCAATATTACCGGATTCCCTGACAGGCGCCGCAATTCCCAGCTTCATAGCATCTGTTGCGGATATTTCCACTTGTGAAGCCTTTCTGACCGGTCCGAGAACTCGCACATTTTCAATAGCACGCAGCTTCAGCCCTACTATGGTAACAGTTTCGTTGCAGGCATACTGCCCACCCATGAGATCTTTTTTCTTTGTAAGCTGATAGCCTTCTCCGAACAATGCTTCCACATGCTCCTGTGTCAAATGGATATGCCTGGCAGATACTCCAACCGGTACCTGATAGCCATTGCTCTTTTCTTCCATCCTGTTGATGGTCTGAAGTACCATCTGTGTAATTAATTCAACTGTCTGCTGTTCCATGTCTTCCCTCCGGTCTGCATGATGAAATCAGAACTGCAACCACTCCACAGCCTTGTCAGCCTTCCGTTCCTTTTATATCTTCCGGCAGCAACAGCCGTGGAGTAAATTGTAAATGATCAGTTTCTCACTCTTTTACCTTGGGAAGAATCATCTCAACGTCTGTATGAGGACGAGGGATTACATGGGTAGCCACCAGTTCACCCAGCTTGGATGCGCTGGATGCGCCGGCCTCTACGGAAGACTTCACTGCGCCCACATCACCACGTACCATAACAGTTACCAATCCGGAACCAATCTTCTCTGTGCCAACCAGCGCAACATTTGCTGCTTTGCACATAGCATCTGCTGCCTCGATTGCCGCCACCAAACCTCTTGTTTCCACCATTCCCAATGCTTCCTGTGCCATTTCTTTTCCTCCTAATATTAGTTCCGTCTCTACTCTCCTGGCCCCATGTACAGGGAGCAATTTTCAGCAGCAAAGGAAGCTTCTGAAAATTCTCCCGGGGCCTTCCGTTCCGAGACTGTTTTTAGTTCCGCATCCGACCGGATGCTGTTATACAGTTTTTTGCCTTGTACGGCAATTTGTTGTTTATCTGTTACACTTCCTGAATCGTCTGGGCATCAAGCGTACTCTCCTCCGCTGCTTTGCTCATAAACCTGCTGGCACTTAACTCCACCAGTTTCATAATCTCACTATGGGGATTTGCAATGACACCTTTTGCCACCGGCTTTTTGATGGCCTTTTCTGCCGCCGTCGCCACAGCCTCCGTGACAGAAGCCACATCACCTTTGATTACAATGGTAACAAGCCGTCCGCCCAGTTTTCTTTCCCAGGTAGCCAGTTCCACACCGGATGTTTTGCACATGATATCCAGTGCATCCACCGCTGCCACCACACCTGAAATTTCGATAAAGCCTAATGATGTATTGCCCATTGATCGGCTCCTTTACTTATGTCAGTTACCGTGAAACAGTAACCTTTCCTGTTCTCAAATCTTAGGTAAAATCTTCTCCACATCGGTATGAGGTCTCGGAATCACATGTGCAGCTACCAGTTCACCTAATCTGCTTGCTGCAGCAGAACCACTCTCCACAGAAGCTTTCACAGCCCCTACATCACCGCGTACCATCACAGTTACCAGTCCGGAACCGATTTTTTCCGTTCCTACCAGAGTTACCTCTGCGGACTTAGTCATTGCATCAGCCGCTTCAATGGCTGCTGTCAATCCTCTTGTTTCTACCATTCCCAATGCTTCCTGTGCCATAATATTCTCCTTTCACATCACCATCTGATCAATTTTTATCAAAAGCATTCAACTTCAACATTTTTTCCGTGTCCCCGGTAGGTCTTGCAATAATATGCCTTTGTACCACACCGGTAAGGGATTTTGCCATTTCCTCACCAGCCTCCATGGCAGCCTCCACTGCGGCCACACTCCCGCGGAATTTAACTGTCACCAACAAAGGTACCGGCAGCGCATCTGCATTCGCGGGTTTATTTTTGTCAAAGGTCTCCAGCCTGACATCGGCTGCCTTACAGCCTGCGTCGGCTGCAAGGAATGCGCAGGTCAGCCCGTATACCTCCAACAGTCCTACTGCTTCTTCCCTAGCTTCCATAGATTATTTCCTCTTTTTCTCAGTCAACTGCCAACCCTTACTTGTTGATGATCGCAATCTTAAGTCCTGTCATAGCCAGATTTGTCTTCAACGCCTCATTGATTTCCTCTAAAGAATAAGTATGTGTAATCAGCTTATCCATGGGCAGACCAATCTTCTTTGCACTCTTAAGGAAATCAAAGGTGGTCGCATAGTCTCTCAGCGTATATACCCAGGAACCTACAGTGGTAATTTCCTTAGAACAAATATCAAAGTGCGGATTAATCGTTGCATCACCGCCATTGATAAAGAATCCCAGTTCGCAAAGTCCACCGCCGTTGCGGATGAACTTATAAATATTGGAATGTCCTGCCGGTGAACCGGTACACTGGAATGCGAAATCTGCCAAATGTCCTTCACACTTTTCTTCAACCGCTGCGGTCAATGCTTCAATGCCCTTGTGATCCTTAAAATTCACACCATCAGAAGCCCCCAGCTCTTTTGCAAAATCAAGACGCTTCTGCTCTCCATCCACTGCCACAATCTTATTAATTCCCATAGTGCGCAGGATTGCAATACAGATCAAACCGATAGGACCGCATCCCTGCACCACAACTCTGCTGTTAAACCGAAGAATTCCTGTGCTCTTAGCTCTTTCCACAGCATGTATCAGCACTGCACAGGGCTCAATCAACACTCTGGAATACAGATCAAGATCACTTACGTTAAATACCGTGGAACCGCCCCGAATCAATATGTAATCGGAGAACCATCCATTGAGATGAATGTCATCATCCGGAAGAAGTCCGTATACATCGGCGCCTCCTACATTCTGCTTATTCAAATCAAACATGGTAATATCCGGGTTATCCTTGAATATCATACAGGTAACCACTTTATCTCCCAGCTTCAGATCCTTACCGGCACTGTCCTTTTTGACATTTTTTCCCATCTTCACAATCTCGCCGGTGCCCTCATGTCCAAGCGCAACGGGAATCAGACCAAAGGGATCTCTCTTGAACTCATGGGCATCCGTACCGCAGACACCGCATCCCTCTACCTTTACCAGAATATCGTCATCACCCACTTCCGGCATGGGGAACTCTTTTACATCAAAATGTTCCAGACTTGTAAGCATTGCTACATGAGCTGTCTTGGGGATGGTATTACCTGCTGCACTGTTCCCTGCCGGAGCTGCCGCTGTACCGCCGGACATACTCGCCAACACTTGCTTTACTATCTCCTCAATCTGTGCTGTATCAGCCATTTTCTGCTCTCCTCTCTCTGAATTTAAGTTTTAATCCTCTATTACCGCCTCCAACGGCGGCACAAACAACCCGTGAAAGAATGCCTGTACAAAGTGAGCTTGCTCACTTGGCATTCTTCAGTGTGTAAAAGCTCTGCTGTGCAGACCTGGAAATTCTTAGCTGGCGTACTTTGACAGCTTAGAAATTCTTTACACACTTTTACCGTATGCAAAGGCTATCCGCCATAACACATCTTCTGCTCTTGGTAAATGATTTTGCACTGGTCAATCCCTCTCCGGTACGGCTGGCAATGGTAAAGGTACAATACCCTTCTCCTCCGAAGCCCAACGCCGCATAGGACGGTGCATTCTTCACCAGAATTGCCGTATCAATTTCCCTTGCATACTTTGTGATATTATCTATGTTCTTAGAATGAATATGTGCGGAATGACGATTGCCATGCTCCAGCCATACAGCCTTCTCAATGGCATCATCAATATCCTTGGCACGAACCAACCCAAGGATAGGCATCATCAGTTCTTCTGCGATCAAAGGATGTTCTTTCTCACCTTCAAATACAATACAGCGGATATTATCAGGTACTGTCACGCCGATCATTCCCAGCAATGTCTTGGCATCACGGCCCACACATTTACGATTCAATCCCTTTGGTGTCAGAACCGTCGCTACCAACTTGTCCTGTTCTTCCTTGGAAGCCAAATAACAGCCCTGCTCGGAAATCATATAGTGCATCAGCTCATCCGCAATGGAGTCCACCGCCACAATTTCTTTCTCCGCAATACAAGGGAGATTATTGTCAAAGGTACAACCATTTACAATATCTTCTGCCGCTTTCCTGATATCAGCTGTCTCATCCACCACTGCCGGCGGATTACCGGCGCCTGCACCAATGCCTCTCTTTCCTGAAGAAAGCACCGCCGTAACAACGCCTGGGCCGCCGGTAGCCGCAATCAAGGGAATATCCTTATGCTTCATCATAATATTACTGCTCTCTAAGGTAGGATTTTCCACGGTACAAGCCACATTATCCGGGCCGCCTGCCTCCAGAGACGCTTCATTGATCATATTCAATGCAAAAATAGAAGTCTTAATGGCCTGCGGATGGGGATTAAATACTACCGTATTCCCTGCCGCAATCATTCCAATCGAATTACAGATAACTGTCTCACTGGGATTTGTGCAAGGTGTAATCGCGCCAATCACACCGAAAGGCCCCATCTCAATCAACGTCAACCCTCTGTCTCCGGACCATGCTGTTGTCTTTAAGTCTTCCGTCCCCGGCGTCTTGTCGGCTACAAGATGATGTTTTAAAATCTTATGCCCCACATTGCCCATTCCTGTTTCATTTACGCCCATTCTGGCTATTACTTCCGCATTTTCATGTGTTTTTCTGCGGATATTACTGATAATCTGTTCCCTCTGGTCAAGAGACATTCTACGAATAATCGCCTGTGATGCTTTTGCCGCTGCAATCGCATCATTCATATCGGTAAATACACCATGCATTTTCCCGGCTGGCTCCGCAATCTGCAATTTTGCAACCACTTCCTGTACAATATCCTGTACCAGGCTCTCATTTACAAGCACTTGATTACCTCCTGTTCTAATTCTGACTCAAACATCTTCTTCCCATAAGCCGCCAGTTCCGTGTCCTGCTGTGCACTTCCTCCACTGACACCCAACGCGCCTATGATGACACCATTCTGCGTCAATACTTCGCCTCCGCCAAAAATGACAATTCTGCCCTCATTTGTGAACTGTATTCCATAAAGGCTCATTCCCGGCTGGCTTAATTTTCCAAGCTCTGCGGTAGACATCTGAAACGCAATAGATGTATAAGTCTTATTCAATGCCACATCAAAACTTCCCATGTAGGCACCATCCATACAATGAACCGCCACCGGCCTGCCGGAGGCATCTGACACAGCGGTGACAACTCTCATATTCCACTCCGCCGCTTTTGCCTCAATCTGTTCAATCAACTTTACCGCCAGAGCAAGGGGCATGGATACCTGTACCAGACCACCATTTGCGTTGGTCAGAGTACCCATGGCTTTCTTTGTCCCCCTATGCGTTGTTGACAAAACCTCACCATTCTGGACTACTCTGCCATTGTTTGATACAGAAACACCCGATGCCTGCACCTGACTAAAGTCTGGCGTATGCAACATAGTCTCTTTGCATTCCTGTTCCGGAAATAAAGTCCCGGCGGCCCTGGTTTCATCCATTGTTCTACTCAAAACTTCGCGTACAATGTTTTCCAGTTCTCTTTTATCCATCATTTTCCTAATTGCTCAAGAATCTTCTTGGTAATCTCTGCTACCAGTTCAGGTGAAGCCTGCACGTTTTCTTTCTTGCTGGAGCATCCGCCGCCACAGGTATGACAGCTGGGCTTGCCTTCCTTTGCATTCGGACAAAGATTTGCAGGATGACGTCCCTTCATGCCAAACTGTCTCCTGATCTCGTAGAGATCTTCCACCTGCTGAGGCGTGAATTCCTTAGGGCCGCCCAAGAGTCTTGACTGATACAAAAGCTGTGCATAAAATTCCACAGATTCCATCTTCAGATATGCACTCAACAAGGAATCAGAATAGGTCAAAGCACCATGATTCTCCAACAATACAGCATCAAAGTATTGTACATACTCAGATACGGCATCCGGAATCTCCATGGTGGAAGGTCTGCCGTATTTTGCGATAGGCACACAGCCAAGAGCGATCACTGCTTCCGGCATAATGGGCTGTGTCAAAGGAATCCCTGCGATTGCAAAGCTGGTAGCATATACAGGATGTGCATGCACAACACTCTTTACATCAGGTCTCTCCTGATACACTCTCATATGCATCTTAATCTCGCTGGAAGGCTTAAAATTGCCGTTTGCCTGGATTACATTGCCCTGTGCATCCACCTTACAGATATACTCCGGGGTCATAAATCCCTTGGACACACCGGTAGGTGTGCAAAGAAATTCGTTATCGCTGATCTTCACGGAAATATTGCCGTCATTTGCAGCAACCATATTCCTGTTGTAGATTCTCTTTCCGATGTCGCAAATCTCTTTTTTGATTTCATACTCGTTTTGCATTTCGATTCCTCCTGATTTGTTATTCTTTGTTGTGTCACCGTTTTCCTGTGATGAAACTCACATTGTTCGGCAATCTTATATTTCTACTCAGCAACATGCCCTGTATTCCAAGCCATGGCACTTGCTGAACAGTTATCACACTTCCACTCATGCCGCCAAGAGGGGGCAACGCCTACCTCTTTGGGCGGCACAAGCAATCTGCCAGAAAAAGCTCCTATTCCATACCTACTATTATAGTCCTATTCATAAGACAAGTCAACAAAATCATGTTGATTTGTGTCGTTTTTGTTTTATTTTTGTGGTTTTCCTCGTTCAACCCTTTTCAAATTATCCATGGAATATCCCTCTTCCTTGAAATTCTCTTTTTCCATGGAATGTCCCTCTTCCTTAGAATTCTCTTTTTTCATGGAATTCCCCTTTTCCTTGGAATGCTCTTTCCCCTTGGAATTCCCTTTTTCCTTGAAATGCTCTTTTTCCTTGGAAAATCTATTCTTCCCTGGCCTTCGCTTCTTCCATAGGTCGAAGCTGACGTTTCTTCTTCGGCTGATGCAAATACTCCAAAATAGCATCCACACCTTCCCCCGTCACCGAATCCACAAAAAAGATATCTTTACACCCCGCATTGCGAAGCCACAATTCCGCCAGAGCTCTGTTTGCCTTGGGCTCATTTATCTTGGTGACAATCCCAATCACATCCCGATTCACCATACAAGTAATATTGGGCGGGAATAAAGTATAACTTTCTGTCGCTGCCACCAACAATCCCACCACATCCGCCTCATAGGAATACAAGGCCAACGCATATCCTAAGTGATGTGTCTGGGCATATTCACTGGGAGTATCAATCAATACATCCTGATAGTGAATATACTGCGTTTTGTAATAATTTATTTTTTCCCCTGAAAGTGCCTGTTTCAAGGTAGTCTTGCCGCTCTCGCTGCGGCCCATTAATATCAGCTTTCTCATCTTATATTGCCCGATCTGCTGTATCCTCTTGAAATGCCTGCATCATTTTCCGCACCAATTTCAAATCCTGTGCTTCTTCCTCGGAATCATAAGTGTAATTATCCGGAACAGAATCAAATAATGCAATGGAACTCATCTCGCTTTCCGGCATTTGCCCCAGCGAATATACTTCCGCATAAAACACTCTGCCATTATTCTGTCCCGCACCATTCCCCCATATTTGCTGATAATCCCACAGAGGAGTTATTTTGCAATCTGTAATTCCGGATTCTTCAAACAGCTCACGTTTTGCAGCCTGCATCGGCGTTTCTCCCGCTTCGACATGTCCGCCCGGATGTTCATAACTGCCCCTGCGCTTATGCCAACAATATACCCACTTACCCTGATAATTTGCAAAGATGGCCACGAAGGTAATATCATCCAGTCTTCCCACCGGGTAATCCTTTTTGAACATAGATTCCATCGTCTTCTCCCCTCTTCCTGAGCAATCCCGAATCAACTTCAATCCAAATTCTCTTTCACAAAGCTTCTGAGATAGACAATATTTCTATCAGGATCATAAAAGCTCATATTAATTGTTCCCCATGGCTGGACCCTTGGCTCCTGAATGATTTCCGCCCCCATATCCAAAACCTTTTGATATTCTTCGTCCACATTATCAACCGTAAACACCAGGCAAATGTTCTGATTCAGGTTATTCTTGTTCGAACCGTCGTTATATACAGTCAGCATTGTTTCTTCCTTTATCAATGTCTGATGCACTTCATCCTCACTGACATTCTCTATACCCAATAATCGTTTATAAAAATCCGCAAGCCTGACCACATCATTTGTCAATAATCCGACCTCACCTATTTTCATAAGCTTCTCCTCCTGCTGTCAATCAATGAAATCACACATAACATCAAGTGCGGGTAATTCCGCAGACCGCATATTTCAGTTCATTTTTCACATAGTCCAAAATTGCCTGTTCGGAAGCTTCTACTTCTGACACAGTACCGGAAATGATCAGTGAGCCGCTGAACCTGTCCACAAATCCCAGGTCAATCGCAGCAGCCTTCATACCCACGTCCGCCATGATAATAGCAGTCTCCGCTGGCGAAACCGTCATGATGCCGATGGCCGCCCGGGCATAATCTATACTGGGATTCAGCCCCAGCTTTTCATATAAAATTGAATCCGGACTGGCAATGATATGCGCCAGCGTGATCTGTTTGCCTGGTACCAACTCCTGCACAATTCTCTGTTTCGTCCTGTCATCAAGCCAATCCATTGTCATCCCTCTGCCTGCTTCACTGTTTTCATCGAAGCAATCCGCCATAAATCCTCCGCCTGTTCAAAAGTAATTACCACATCCTGAGGGAAATGTGCAATTAAATCATTTCCCTCCCAATCGTATTTTGTGCCGTTCCACATCAGAAAACTCTCTGTAAAAATCCTGTGCTCTACGGATACTTTCTGTATACAATCCAAAACAGTGGAAATAAAATCATCTGCGTTCACCGGACTGAAAACGGACTCCGTCACACCGGAAAATGCCATAAACACTGCGCCATTGTCATGGGGGCCCCTGTAATAACAATAATTCTCTTTTGAAATCCCACATGCCACAATAGAAAGGTTATGCCCGTTAAAGGTATCATCAAGGTCGAAGGTATCCACCGTCAATGGCTCCAGATTCCATGCCTCTCCTGTCTTCTTCGTTTCCTCTGCCAGCCTGATAAGTTTCTCGTCAAATCCGTTGATATTATTCCAACCCCACATCCATGTATTGCTGTAAGAAGATTCGCTGCCAAGGAATTGTACCGGATAACTGTCGTTTCCAAAAGACAATGTACCCGCACCAAAATCAACATACCAATTCCTGTTTTTTACCACCTGCTCCGCACAGGCATTCTGAATTACCATTACCTTACCCAGGCAGGCAGAATATACCTGAAACCAGTTTGACTTATCTATTGGGTAATCTGTGTCAAAAATGGAAATCCTGTGCAGATGACCTGAAGCCGCCTTTTCTGTGTGTGCATTCTTACCAAACAACATAAAAACTCCTCCCTACCAAGTACGTGTCGATCAAAACAATTACTTATCCTCCGATCTGACATCTTAAACCTGTGCTTGTCTCCACCGTCTTCTTCAACATCTGCATATGTTCCGGAGCAGGCGGCAGGATATCCGGCAATTCGTAAGTTCTGCCCAATCCCTCATACTTATCCTGCCCCAGTCTGTGATAAGGAAGCAGATAAATCTCTTCCACACCGGGAAGCCTTTCCGCAAACTGCGCAATTTCCCTGATTTCTGCTGCGGTATCATTAAAAGTGGGAATCACAGGTACACGAATACTGAGACGCGTCTGCCCGGAAGCCGCAATTTTCCCCGCGTTTTCCAGCATCAGCTCATTCCCCTTCCCTGTAAATCTCTTATGTTTATCACTGTCCATATGTTTAATATCCATAAGATAATGGTCAAGATACGGCAATATTTCTTCAATCACATTCCACTTAGCGCAAGCCATGCTTTCCATGGCTGTATTAATTCCCACCGCTTTCGCCGCATGAAGCAAATCCCTGGCAAACTCCGGCTGGCAGAGACTCTCTCCACCGGAAAGTGTCAACCCTCCGCCGGAACGTAAGTAATACGGCCTGTCTTTCTCCACGGTCTCCATGACATCCGCCACTGTCACATCCTGCCCAATGATTTTTACCTTTCCTTGCACCATCATTTCCTGTATCCCATATTCCTGAGATTCCGGGTTGCAGCACCACTTACACCGCAGCACGCATCCTTTCAGAAAACAGATTGTGCGGATTCCCGTTCCGTCATGGATAGAATAGCGCTGTATATCAAATATCCGACCTTTTGTCTGTAAATAATCCATTTCTATCCCTCATTTTTCACCCTGGCCTTCATTTTCCCGCCACTGGTAAGCAGCTCAAATCAGGGTTGCGAACATTATATTCTTCACATCAACTCACATTTCGCCGCTATACGGCACCCCAAAACGCAATGACTTGGAAAATCTCTGCTCACTAGAATCCCTGCTCCGTCCTGCGGATAATGTCATCCTGCAATGACTTGGAAAGTGTGGTGAACAATGCGCTGTAACCGGCCACCCGCACTACCAGATGGGCATATTTCTCAGGATGTGCCTGTGCATCCAGCAATGTCTCCCGATCCACCACATTAAACTGCATATGGCTTCCCTTCTGGTCAAAATACGATCTGATCAACGCCACAAAATTCTCCAATCCCTTCTCTCCGCTCAGAGCCGTAGGGTGGAATTTCTGGTTAAACAGGGTGCCATTGGAAGCGATTCCGTGATCCAGCTTGGAAACGGAATTCGCTGCCGCCGTAGGGCCATACACATCCTTGCCTGCCGAAGGTGACACACCATCCGCTACGGGAGTATGTGCCAGCCTGCCATCCGGCGTGGCTCCGGTCTGAGCGCCCAAAGGCACATTTGCAGATACCGGATACAATCCTGCCTGGAACTGTCCCCCCCTGGGATTGTAATAGTTTAACAGCGGCCTGGTATAGGTATATGCCACATCTCTGGCAAACATGTCCACTTCTTCAATATCATTCCCAAATTTGGGAACTTCATTGATCATAGCCAGCAAATCTTCATACTTTTTCTTATCTTCTGCAGGCAGTTCCATATTCATTACCGCTGTGATCATACCTGCAATCTGATTTTCATCTGCGGATATTCCATTGCTTTCCATCTCACGCAGAATCTCCGCAACAATTTCTCCGGCGCTTACCGCATCAAAGCCCTGTCCATAATTCATAGCCAGCGCACGCTTATAGTCCGCAAGCGTTACTTTCTTCTCATCAAATACCAGCTTCTTGACGGCATAAAGAGAATCTGCCATATTGGCAATGCCGAAGCCCTGCGGCCCTGTGAAATTATAAACGGCACCGCCCTCCTGAACCGTTTTCCCTCTCTTGATACAGTCATCCACCATACAGGAAAGGTACGGCAGCGGACAGCGGGTGGCATGAGCCACGTCAATGGCATTGTCCGCATTTACCAACAGGGAAATATTGTAATCCATCTGCTTCTTATACGCATCATAGAATTCCTCAAAGGTGGTCATATCCTCCACCCGGCCGGTCTCTATGCTGATTTTCTCACCCTTGTCCCATCCGTTGGAGAATACCAGTTCCAAAGGACGGCACATATTATAGAACGCCGCATCATGCCATCCTTCTGTCTTGCCCGCCTTCTGCGGCTCCACACAGCCGATGATATTATACTCTCTGGCATCCTCCAATGTCAGGCCCCGGCTCATCAGGGAAGGTATGATTACCTCGTCATTATAATAGGCCGGAAGTCCGATACCTGTCCTGGTCAGATCCGCTGCCTTCAGCAACAAATCATGGGGCGATTTGTTCCACACACGTATGGAAAGTGACGGCTGGGGCAGAAATACATGCTTGGAAGCTGTGATACACATAAATGATAAATCATTGGTCACATCACATCCATACTTGTCCTGTCCGCCCACAATCAGATTCTGGAACAGACTATATCCTGCAAAGCCTTCTGCACTTGCAGCGTCGCGGCACTTGTTCAAGTCATTTAATTTGACCCAGATACAATCAATCAGCTCCTGCGCAAATTCACGGGTACATTTCCCTGCATCCAGATCCTTCTTATAATAAGGATACATATATTGATCAAAACGTCCGGGAGAAATGGAATGCCCGCTGGATTCCAGCTGCAAAAGCTGCTGTACAAACCAGAAGCTCTGACATGCCTCATAAAAAGATTCTGCCCCATGCTCAGGCACCCTGCGGCAATTGGATGCTATTTGCAGAAGCTCCTGCTTTCTGATTCCATCGGAACAGGCCGCAGCTTCCTTCTCCGCCAAATCAGCATATCTGTTGGCATAACGAATCACTGCCTCACAACTGATGATGGCAGCTTTTAGGAATTGACTTTTCGTGCAATAATCAGCATCGCCGGGATTACATTTTGCCAATTCTTCCTGCATCTGTGCAATAATGCCTCTGTACCCGACAGCCAACACCTTATCATATTGTACCGTCACATGTCCCACACCATTGTAAAAATAATTACCCGGTGTAAAGATATTGTGTTCAATGGCTTTTTTCGTTTCCTCTGTCATCAATGCTGTGGCCAGTTCGCTGGTGGTCTTGCCTTCCCAGTAAGCATCTGCCTCCCGCAACTCTTTTTTGGTCTGCTCCGCTATGTAAAAAGGATCTGCCTTACGAGTTGCCACCGTTTCAAATTCCGCTTCCAGCCATTTGAACGAGAACTCCGGATAAGTCTGGCATCCTCTGGGAGCAATGGTGGTGCTGCCCACAACCAGTTCTTCCTCTCTGATAATAATGGGGATATTGTCAAGAATATGTTCAAAAGCAAGCGCACGCCGCATAATGACGGGCTTGTCCTCAGTTGCCCTGTAACTTTCTGTAATTAATTTTGCCCTGGCGGACTCTATCTCCGGCATTTTGGCATATAAATGCGCTACCAGCCTGGGAATCCTGTCAGATTTGGAAATTTCCTGAGTATAATATTTTTCCATTGCTGCTCCTTTCTGATCAATTTGCACAAAATTCCTTATCTCTAAGTATATGCCTATCAGAGAGAAATGTCAACAAATCTGACGCTTTTTTAATTTCTTTTTTTGTGGGATTGTTTTGATTTTTGTTGGTTTTATGTGGTTTCTATCTGTGATTTCTATCTGTAGTTTCTATCTTAGCAGTCTGTTTTGCTGCCCACGAAACCAAACTGCTTATCGCTTTTTCGGCAGGCGCCAGGGATCTGTATCTGCTTCTTTATCGCTTACATTCGCCATCCTTTCGCTTCTGACTCAGATGAAACCAGTGTTCCAATCTGCTCCGAGGAAGCAGATAATTCACCAGCAGCGCAATGACCACACCCACTCCGGTATCAATCATACGACTCACTGCATAATCAATATGGTGCGGTGGTGTATTAAACAAAATGATGCACAATACCACACCTCCAGGTTGTACACCACCCGGCCAGTGAAACAGCACGCACAATGAAATCATAATAATTATCCCCACAAAAATCAACGGCAGCCGCAGCCAATAGCATCCTTCCGGAAAAATCCGATGTTCCAGCCAATAAAGCCCAATACCGATAAAACCGCCGATAATTGTTCCAAAAAAACGGTTTCCGCCGCTCCGCCGGGATTCTTCCATATCTGCACCCATGCCGAAAATGGCTCCAATACAGGCAAAGGTGGGATTGTTGTTCTGAAAAAAGCCATAGAACAGCGCCGTAAGCACCGCTGCCAGAGCCGTTTTCATACTTCTGAGGCCCAGCCCCGGAATCGGCGCATGTACAGGATTGTGTTCTGCATTATGACTTATGCTTGATTCCTCATGTGATGCCATGTGTTGTGAAGTATCCTGTTGCGTCTGTGTTTCCGGGCTTTGCATTGTTGATAACATCATTGGCTGCTGCTCTGATGCCAATTTTTCATCCTGATTCATGCTTTTCTTCCTTTTCTGCTTTATATCAAATTCCTATTGTCATCTATCTTAACACAATAACACTTGTGTTGCCCTTTATCAAGCATATTTTATTATAAATGACTGCATATATAATTCAATAAATCATCTATCGGAATTCTCTGCTGCTCCATCGTATCCCTGTCCCGAACTGTCACGGTAGCAGTTTCCAGTGTATCATCATCAACAGTGACAGCAAACGGAACTCCTATTGCATCTCCACGTCTATATCGTTTTCCAATACTTCCGGCTTCATCATACTGTACCATAAAGCATTGAGATAACATCCTCTGTATCTCTTTTGCTTTATTCGAATGTCTTTTTTTAATTAGAGGCAAAATATTAACTTTTATAGGTGCCAATGCAGGTTTAATTTGAAATACAATACGTGTGTCCGTTTCGTTGATTTTTTCCTCATGAAGTCCTTCAAACAGCAAAGCCAACACCAGGCGATCCAATCCATAGGTGGATTCAATAATAAACGGAATAAATTTTTCTTTTGTAATGTCATCATAATATTCCATTGTTTTTCCTGAATACTCTTGATGATGTAACAGATCAAAATTAGTTCTATTATGTGTTCCATTTATTTCTCCCCAGCCAAATGGAAACAAGTACTCAATATCACATGCAGCTTTCGCATAATGTGCAAGCTTCTCATGATCGTGAAATCTTAATTTATCAGACGGGAGTCCCAGGGACTCGAAAAACGACTTCCCATATTCCTTAAAATACTCATATAATTCTATATCCTCCCCTTCCCGACAGAAAGTTTGAAATTCCATTTGCTCAAATTCTATCGTGCGGAAGGTAAAGTTCTTCGGTGTAATCTCATTTCTAAAAGCTTTTCCAATTTGTCCGATACTAAATGGAAGCTTTGCACGCATAGAACGCATTACATTTAAGTAATTTACATATTCTCCCTGTGCATTCTCCGGCCGAAGATAAATTGTATTTGCTCTATCATCCGTTACCCCTCTTTTTGTTTCAAACATCAGGTTAAACTGCCTTATATCTGTATAATTTGACTTCCCACATACCGGACATGGAATCTGTCTTTTTCGAATAAACCCCATCATCTCCTCTTCTGACATAGCATCCGCATTTACAGACGCATCAAAGTCCTGTATCAGGTTATCTGCACGATGCCTTGTTTTGCACTCTTTACAATCCAATAGCGGATCTGAAAATCCGGCTAAATGACCGCTTGCTTCCCACACTCTTGGGTTCATAAGAATATCTGCATCCACTTCATAGCTATTTTCTCTTTGCTGTATAAAATACTTTCGCCATTCATCTTTTAACTGATTTTTTAATCTTGTTCCAAGCGGTCCATAATCCCATGTATTAGCCAGACCTCCATATATTTCACTTCCCTGAAAAATGAATCCATATTGATTACAATAAGCCACTACCTCTTCCATTGAAAAATTTCTTTTCTCCATCTCAATCCTATTCCTTTCTTTTTGTAATTTTTTGATTATTGGCGAAATCTCCTGACAACAAAAAACCCTAAGCATAAGTCCTTTACCTATGCTTAGGGCGATGATTCTACCGCGGTTCCACCTAATTTCAGATTCAAAATCTGCTCTTTTCTGATACAAGCAGCAGACTGCCTTATATCATATTCCCTGTAACGGTGGACCTCCGTCGGATACTACTTCATTCGCTCCGCTGCTAAAAGACGCCTTCCAAAAGTTCTTCGTAAGGATTCACACCTGCCATCCTCTCTCTGAAAGTTCAAAACTAATGTACTACTTCTTCTCATTGCATTTGAATTTTTTATTGATAATATACACCTCAAACCATGAAAAGTCAACCTTCTTTTTTCTCATAACTTTCAATGATACACTGATGCTCTTTTGTCTTTTTGTCATAATTGATGCCCACTAATAAGATTTCTCCGGCATACTCCTTTAATACTTCCGGATACTGTCTCTCTTTCATCTGTGTAAGCGCTGTCCGGGCACTTTTATCCCATTTCAATTCTACTACTACCACCGGCCTGTTGGGGTATTTTGCCAGCGGTAAATAAACAATATCCGCAAACCCTTTCCCACAGGGAAACTCCCTGATGGGCTTGTGGTAATACATGAAGAAAGCCAGCAGCGCCACCGTAATCGTACAGCTCAGGGAATTCTCATCATTATACTCGATGCTGGAAATGAAATCGTTATGCACCTCCTGCACCAGTCCGGCAACCCGGTTTTCATCCATTTCCAGCACTGCCCTCGCAATTTCTTCGGAATATTTCATGAACTTCGACAGATTATCATCCGCATCATTTTCCATATATTTGTAGAACACTTCTCTGATTTCTTTATTCGGCACATATGCTTCCTGGGCCTGCTTGTCATATGCGAAATATCCAAGATGAATCAATGTTGTAATCACCTGGTCCTTATCCGCAAAGGTATACATATCATTTTTGCACCCTGTTACATTGACGGGTATTCGATTTCCGGACAGCATACGGATGACTGCCTCCCGAAGCCCGTCAAAATTCCGGTTGATCAGTTCCCCGATATCCTCATAAGTTCCCGTCTCCGTCCAATACGGTCCAAGCTCCTTCTCCGCAATCGCCCTTACCACCGATAAAGGATTGTAGATTGCCATATCATTTAATTTGTAGCCATTGTACCATTCCTTCATCTTCACGAAATCCGCCTGGTACTTCTCGCACAGCCAGGCCACATCCTTCTCGGTAAAGCCGATATACTGTCCTAAATCCTTCGGACGAATCATCGTATATTCATGGAAATTGTTCACTGCCGACTGCCCCTTTGCCCTCACCATGGGCAGGATACCAGTCAGGTAGGCCAGCCTCACATAAGCCATAGCATCACTGCTCTTGAACAGCCCCCGCAACAATTCAATATACTCAAAACGCTCTCTGCTGTCTTCGGCAAGCTCTCGAATGGGATAATCCCATTCATCAAAAATGAAGACAAACTTGTTGCCGGTCTCTCTGTTTATTTTCCCCAGCACTGCTGTCAACGGCATATCCTCCGATATGAGCGCCGGGTATTCTTCTTGCAGTTCTTCCACAATACTTTTCCAGATGTATTTATTGGGATCGGTTTCAACACTGATGGCCTCAACATACTGCGCCTGAATATCCACAAATATGGTATCATACTGATTCATATTCTCTATGAACAGCTCATTTTTCACACACTTTAACGACGCAAACAAACTCCTGGAGTCGGTCCCTCTGCTGAAATAGGCAGTCAGCATGTTGGCGGTTACGGACTTGCCAAACCTGCGCGGTCTGCTGCTGCAGATAAATTTCTCATCTGCGTCCTTTTCCAGCAATACATTAATCATCTCTGTCTTGTCCACAAAGTATTTTGTTTTAGCAAATTCCGCAAACTTTTCATTTCCGCTGTTTAAAAACCTTCCCACACCGACCACCTCCCAGGAAATGATGATTTCATGTCCTTTTGACCTAGAATAACACTTAACTTTCATCTAAATCCATTATAATGTACCATTTTCCTATACGTCAATATGATTATTTCAACCTTCTTTTTTCTCATAACTTTCAATGATGCACTGATGCTCTTTTGTCCTTTTGTCATAATTGATGCCCACTAATAAGATTTCTCCGGCATACTCCTTTAATACTTCCGGATACTGTCTCTCTTTCATCTGTGTAAGCGCTGTCCGGGCACTTTTATCCCATTTCAATTCTACTACTACCACCGGCCTGTTGGGGTATTTTGCCAGCGGTAAATAAACAATATCCGCAAACCCTTTCCCACAGGGAAACTCCCTGATGGGCTTGTGGTAATACATGAAGAAAGCCAGCAGCGCCACCGTAATCGTACAGCTCAGGGAATTCTCATCATTATACTCGATGCTGGAAATGAAATCGTTATGCACCTCCTGCACCAGTCCGGCAACCCGGTTTTCATCCATTTCCAGCACTGCCCTCGCAATTTCTTCGGAATATTTCATGAACTTCGACAGATTATCATCCGCATCATTTTCCATATATTTGTAGAACACTTCTCTGATTTCTTTATTCGGCACATATGCTTCCTGGGCCTGCTTGTCATATGCGAAATATCCAAGATGAATCAATGTTGTAATCACCTGGTCCTTATCCGCAAAGGTATACATATCATTTTTGCACCCTGTTACATTGACGGGTATTCGATTTCCGGACAGCATACGGATGACTGCCTCCCGAAGCCCGTCAAAATTCCGGTTGATCAGTTCCCCGATATCCTCATAAGTTCCCGTCTCCGTCCAATACGGTCCAAGCTCCTTCTCCGCAATCGCCCTTACCACCGATAAAGGATTGTAGATTGCCATATCATTTAATTTGTAGCCATTGTACCATTCCTTCATCTTCACGAAATCCGCCTGGTACTTCTCGCACAGCCAGGCCACATCCTTCTCGGTAAAGCCGATATACTGTCCTAAATCCTTCGGACGAATCATCGTATATTCATGGAAATTGTTCACTGCCGACTGCCCCTTTGCCCTCACCATGGGCAGGATACCAGTCAGGTAGGCCAGCCTCACATAAGCCATAGCATCACTGCTCTTGAACAGCCCCCGCAACAATTCAATATACTCAAAACGCTCTCTGCTGTCTTCGGCAAGCTCTCGAATGGGATAATCCCATTCATCAAAAATGAAGACAAACTTGTTGCCGGTCTCTCTGTTTATTTTCCCCAGCACTGCTGTCAACGGCATATCCTCCGATATGAGCGCCGGGTATTCTTCTTGCAGTTCTTCCACAATACTTTTCCAGATGTATTTATTGGGATCGGTTTCAACACTGATGGCCTCAACATACTGCGCCTGAATATCCACAAATATGGTATCATACTGATTCATATTCTCTATGAACAGCTCATTTTTCACACACTTTAACGACGCAAACAAACTCCTGGAGTCGGTCCCTCTGCTGAAATAGGCAGTCAGCATGTTGGCGGTTACGGACTTGCCAAACCTGCGCGGTCTGCTGCTGCAGATAAATTTCTCATCTGCGTCCTTTTCCAGCAATACATTAATCATCTCTGTCTTGTCCACAAAGTATTTTGTTTTAGAAAATTCCGCAAATTTTTCATTTCCGCTGTTTAAAAACCTTCCCACACCGCCACCTCCCAGGAAATTATGCGTCAATGCTAGTCTAACATGGTGCAACACCTTCGTCAACCAGGAATCAAAATGATTCTTTCCATCCCTTTACATATTCCATTTACATATTCCATTTACAAATCACGGCCACCGGCTCAACCACTGGCTCTACCGGGGGATTTAGACTGTTTCATCAAATCAGCCCATACATTATGCAAACAACCTTTTTACTTCTTCAAAATTCTGCGCCGTCATCAGTGCCGTGGCATCTGTCTCACGGAATTTCACGATATAGGTCCATCGCCCATAGGGTTCTATCCGGCTGATTTTCGTCAAATTGACCAAATAGGATTTATGACAGCGCATAAAATCCATGGCTTTCAGCTTTTCTTCCATTTCGGAAAGCGAGATAGAAGTACGGAAGTTTTCTGTCCGGGTGACAATGTTGGTGGCGCCCTCCACCCGTTCCACCAGAATAATCTCCGCTGCGTCGATAAGATATGCACGTTCTTTTCCCTTGATAAGCAATTTTCCCTTGTGCTGCTCGGACTGCGCTATCCTTTCCTGAAAATTATTTTCTTCCCTGTCACCACGGATGCGCTGAAGCGTCCGTACCACCCGCTCCATATTAAAAGGTTTGACCAGATAATCAAAAGCATAAATTTCAAAGGCATTTGCCATATACTCACTGTGAGCGGTGGCAAAGATGATTTTGACTTTCGGATTCAATTCCGTGAACACTTTCGCACATTCCAAACCATTCTCACCATTTAAGTCGATATCCACAAAGGCCACATCCGGCCTTTTCCTGGAAAATTCCACCACCGCCTGGGAGAAACTGCCACATTCGGCTACTACCTCATAATCCGGCTGTCTCTCTACCATTTTACGCAGAAGCTCACATATCTGTGGTTCATCATCCACAATCATTGCTTTTATCATGTTTATGTCCTTTCATTCCAGTTCCGCAACCGTCCTTCCGCACCCAAGCATGGGATGGATTTACGACCGCAAAATTCATACGGCCGCACCCACCCCTCTTAGTTTTCCTTATTGTCCTTTGCTTTCTGCATAGGCATTGGCACCGTTTCCGATACTCTGTTTCATTTCCGTATCCGCCATAACATTCTGCAGCTTGTAATAATCCAACACACCTATATTCCCGCTTCTAAGTGCCTCCGCCATTGCCTTGGGCACCTCTGCTTCCGCCTGCACCACGGCAGCCCGCATCTCCTGTTCCAGAGCCACAGCCATTGCACGTCGCTCTTCCGCCCTGGCCTGGGCAATCTTATTATCTGCTTCCGCCTGCATACTTTGCAGATTGGCACCGATATTTCTTCCCACATCAATATCGGCTACATCAATGGAAATAATCTCAAATGCCGTACCGGAATCCAGCCCCTTTTCCAGAACCACTCTAGAAATATCATCCGGATTCTCCAACACTTCACTGTGTGTTTTTGAAGAGCCCACGGTAGTGACAATGCCTTCTCCAATACGGGCAAGCACTGTAGCCTCGCCTGCGCCGCCGATCAGTCTCTCCAGATTTGTCCTCACTGTTACTCTGGCCTTCACCAGAAGCTCAATGCCATCCTTTGCCACAGCCGATATCATGTCCGTCTCTATCACTTTCGGGGTGACGCTCATGGTCACAGCCTCAAACACATCACGTCCGGCCAGGTCAATTGCAGATGCCTTCTCAAAGGATAAGTTCATTCCTGCTCTCGCTGCCGCGATCAGCGCATTTACCACACTGTCCACATTTCCACCTGCCATGTAATGTGCCTCTAATTGGTTCACCTTTACATCGATTCCTGCCTTTACGGCTTTTGTCAACGGAAAAACAATCTTGGCCGGAGGCACCCTGCGCAGCTTCATTCCCACCAGGTTAAATATACTTACCTTCACATTGGACGCTATGGCCGATATCCAGATACCAACCGGAACGATACAGAAAAATAACACTACCAACAATAATATCACACATAATATAATAATTTTCGCGATCATACTTTCTCCCTCACTTCCACTTTCCCGTTTACTTTTTCTTTACAAGTAATCTGTTTTCGCTGATTTTACAGATCACAACATGAGTTCCTTTCTCAATATAGGCATCATCGGAATAAATATCCAATCCAATTCCGTCAAACTCCCCCTTACCCACCGGCCTAAGATCCGTCAGTGCAATTCCCTCCCGATTCAGCAGATACTCCAGATCGGAGGAATTTAAAAAAGATTCTGTCCCTTTTACCTCACTGTCCAAAATAATAGGTGATTTCACTTTCTGATGGGCCAGAAGCCCTAATATGACAGTCATCAGTATTCCCAATATCACGATGACAACTATGGCAATCAGAATACCTTCTTCCACTGTCCGCGCCGTAAGAAATATCCCTGCTAACAGACATATGCCGCCTGCAATACCTGGCAGGCCGAATCCCGGCAGCACCAACTCAAGCGCCACCAACACAAAACCAACGATCAATATGATAATTCCTATGATCGTGCTAATTTCCATTTTGACTACACCTCCTTCTGTATCTGCACAACAAATAGTGTTTCCTCTTCGTCTGACTGCAGCCGAATGCTTCCTTGATTAGCTTTTAACACATTTGACACAATAAACAATCCCATTCCATGTCCATCTCCCTGCTTGGTAGTCACACCCGGCAGAAAAATTGCTGTCTGTTTCTCCTTTGGTATGGGAGCGCCATTATTACTGACTGCAAATACATATGCTTCTTTGCTTTCACTGATATCCAATACCAATTTCCGTTCTCCCATCTTATCATGCAGCGCCGTGATGGCATTATCAATCAGATTAGACAGCACTTTACATAGTTCCCAGGGCTCTATCCTCAGCTTTTTCAGATCCGATTTCACCTCTATGTAGAAATCGATCCCTTCCTTCTCCGCCTCTCCCAATTTTGCCATAAGCAATGCATTCACTGCAGGAATCGAAGTCCGAATTGCCTTCCCTGTCTTCATCATACTGGTGTAAATCGGCTCCAGATAACCATGAAGCTCTTCATATTCCTGTAACTCCAGCATTCCGTATACTATCTGCATATGATTCAGATAATCATGGCGTTGGCTTCGCAGGGTTTCATTCATGTTCTGCAATTGCTGGTAGCTGATACTCAGATTTTCATATTGTCTGCGCATTTTTTCATACAGCAGCAACATCCAAATCAAGCAAATCATCAAAATCACCACTACCATCAGACAAAAATATAAAACTCCTCTCATGCTCCTCCTTTCCTGATACCATTTTCTATATCATACATGCTTTATGAGATATTGAATATATGAAATGGATGAAATGTCGTTTTCTTATGTCGAATTGTCAGAAGAAACAAAAACACTTCTGTTTATAGACGAGCAATACCAGGGAAACGGATACGGCCTTGCCGCAGCAAAGCTCGTACTGGACAATATGAAACACGACGGCAAATATAATAAAGTAATCCTTTGTTATATCGAGGGAAACATTGCTGCCAAATGTCTTTATGAAAAACTTGGCTTCATGGAAACAGAACGTGACGAAGCCCTTATTCCTCTTTCCTGACAATGGGATGCGCATTGACCAGTCTCTCCAATTTCTGCATTTCATCAGGAATACGTATCTTCTTTGGGCACATCTCCAGACAGGACATCCGGGTACATTTTCGGCAATATGCAGCGCTTTTTGCTATCCCCAGCCCCATCTTCTTCAATGCCCAGTAATCCTTTCCCAGGAAAAAGTATTGATACTGTCGGAATAACGTATGAATTTCCGTTCCATGTGGACATATACATCTCTGGCAGCGATCACAGGGAATCGGCGCATACTCCCTTTCCAAAACGGTCAACACCTCGTCAAAGGAAAGCAGCTCTCCCGTTTCCTTCTTTACATCCCAATCCATTGCTGCATCTATCTGTTCTATGGTTCCCAGCCCAATCAGCACACCGGACACAGGATAGGCAAGCACCGAGCCGATTAAAGTTCTCACCGGAAATCGTGCCGGAAGAAGTCCTGCCGCGTAAACCTTATTGATCAATAGCCCCTTCTCCCGAAATTGCCTCTCCTCCCGCATCCGATCCAGCATCCCACGCTCCAATAGATTGCCGCTGCCCTGCAGCACATCCACCCGTTCATCCATTGCACCACGCAACAAGGTATCATAATAGTGAGAGGCAATCCCCGTAAACCGGATTTTCCCCTCACCTTTCAGCTCGGTAAGCGCATCCAGCGCACCGCCCTTCCGAAACACCTCATCCTCATGTTCTCCATCCACCTGATGTACAAAATAGATATCCGGTGTCGTTCCCATAGTTTCACAGGAACACTCTACTGCCTGATACATTTCATTGCCATCATAAAAACGCGCCTTATCCGAAATAATAATCCGCTCTCTGCCCACACGCTCCGCAAATTTTCCCAGTTTCACTTCCGCATCTCCATACTCCGGCACAATGGCTGTGTCAAAGAGATTACAACCAAGTGAAAATCCGTGTTCCATCACCGCAAGCGCCTCTTCTTCCTCCAGATTAAAATACTCCGGCAAAACCGGCACACTGCCCTGCAAGACAGGGATTGTCCCAAAGCCTATCTCCGAAATCATCAACCCTGTATTTCCCAGTTTCCGATAATACATCTCAATATCACTTCTTTCTATCTATTCTCTATCCGTTTTCCTCTGTGTGCCCTGCCGGTTTTTGAATTACTATCAGTCAAAAAAGAACGCCCTTTCTTCCACATGTACGCCTTCCGGCATCTGGATTTTCCTCAACTCTCTGCAAAACGCAAATGCTTCTTTACCAATTCTTCTCAAACTGGCGGGAAGCCGAACACTTTTCAGGCTGTGACAACGATAAAATGCCCTTTCCGGAATTTCTTCCACACCTTCCGGTATCTGTATTTCCTCCAATGAGGTACAGTTTTCAAATGCCCTTGCTCCTATCTGCCGTAGCTGCTCCGATAACTCTACAAATCTCAGTACCCCGCAACCCGAAAATGCCATTTCGCCAATACACTCCACCCCTTTCGCCTGCCTGACCTCACTCAACCATTTACAACCTGCAAAAGCACGCTTTCCAATTGTCTTGACTGTATCCGGAAATGTAATCTCCGTCAGCAGATTTCCGTCCTGAAAAGCGCCTTCACCTACAGCAGTAATACCATAGGCCAGCGTAAGCCTGGAGATATTTCCGGTACACTCCATAAGCACACCTTCCTGGTTCGTCTTAAAACAATTCATGCTGTCCATCACTGCCTGTTTTGCCAGAGGCGGCAAATCCTTCTCCCGATCTCCGATTCCCGTAAATTTTACACTGGCCCCATCCGGCAGCACCATTTCCCGCAAATGGATACAGTTTCGGAACGCATATTCTTCCACCTGTACTCTTGCAGATGCGAAACGAATCCTCTCTATCCCCAGACCGTTCGCAAACGCCCATCCGCATACCAGACGAATCTCTGCCGAAACCTCTACCGCTCCCTCACATCCGGACCCATCCAAAAGCATATCCTTTACCACCACCATAGGAGATTCTTTCCTGCGCCGTTCCATCCAGGCCGTTCCATGAAATGCCCTTGCACCGATATATTCCACACTCTGCGGAAATATCACTTCTTGCAGCAGCAAGCAATCCCGGAACACCTCTGCTTCTATCCGGCAGATACCCTCCGGAATCCTCACCCTCCGGGCCGCTCCACGATAGCCGCATAGAGATTTCTCTTCTTCCACCTCAAAACAGCTAAATGCACTATGGAACAGAAGTCTCACTGTCTCAGGAATATGTTCCGAAAGAATATCTCCATAGCATTTAAACATCCATTCTTTTCCCCGATGCACCACCTGCCGCAATGACGTGCAGCCGGAAAAAGCATATTCCCGTAATTGCATGGTTCCCTGTTCTCCTGTCAGAATGATTTTTTCAAGTCCACAGCAGTCCTCCAACGCATGCTCTCCAAGACAAATCCCATCTCCAAATGCCGCGCTTTTTATGCTTTCACATCCTTCAAACGCATACTCCCGCACAACATAAAGCTTGTCAAAAGAAAATCCTCTCAGTTTTCTGCAGCCGCTGAAGCAAAAAGACTGTACCGCTTTCGCTTTTTCACAGATACATTCTTCCAGGTTACAGCAACCGGCAAAAAGACGCTTCTCCAGAATTTGCAGCTCCGGAAGCACTGCCCTTCTAATGGAAATACAACCGGAAAAAGCCAAAGGGCCTGCCTGCCATGCACTACATTCTATCTCCTGTAAAGAAATACACTTTTCAAAAGCTCTGGCTCCTATCCTGCGCAGCCCTTTCGGGAATTTCACAGCATACAGTCCGCTGCATCCAAAAAAGGCGCCTTCTCCTATCCATTGAAGACTATCCGGCAATACCAGTTTTGTTATCTCTCTGTTTCCTGAAAATGAATAGGGTGCAATCCCAATCACGCCTTCCGGCAGACACACCTCTCCGCTGCATGCCTCACCAGCCACTATAACATTCCCTACAATAGAAAAGCCGTCTTCCCTATTCTCCAGAAATTGAGTATTCTCAAAGGCCCTCTCCCCTATCTGAAGATTGACCGCCACATTACTCCGTCCCAGAGCAGTACACCCTGCCAAAGCCTCTTTCCCAATACTTTTTGCCTGCTCCAGCCGCAACACTTTCAATTTTCTACACTGATAAAAAGCCCGTTCCCCTATTGTATCCCAGACCGGAAAAAGTTTGGCCCCAACTGTTCGGCCTCTTGCCGATAAATCGGCCGACACAAATGTTTCTTCCGCAGCAGGCATTTCGTCCAACGCAGACCTTTCTACATCCGACACAGGCGTTTGCACCAGACATATTTCTTCCAGTTCACCGCACCCGGCGAACACCTCCGCTTCCAAATGCTTTATCCCTGCCGGCAGCCACACCCGACGCAATTCCCTGCACCCCTTAAACGCTGCCGCACCAATAAACTGTACACTATCCGGCAAATGAATCTCAGTCACTTTCCTGTTACCGTAAAAGGCACCTCCTGACACAATGCGCACAGAATCCGAAAGCCATACTTCTCCCTCCAGATGCCGCCCATCCCAAAAAATGCCCTCATCTGTATCCGGCGCCGCTTCCCTTTGTACATTGCTTAACCGCATTCCATCCAAATGTTGCCAGTCTTGACTTGTGTCCTTTTTCAATGTCTGCTGGTTTTGATTGACATCCAACTGCATTGTCTGCTGATTTCGACCTGCTTCCAATTGCATTTGTTCTGCCTGCTTGCTACGCCATTGCGCCAGGAACGCTGTTCCCTCCCAAGGATGTCTCCCCACAGATTTCAGAGACTTAGGCAATACCACTCGATCCAGAGCAGCACAACCACAAGCAAATTTATCCGGAATATGTTGTACCCCTTCCTCCAATAATAACGTCTTCAATTTCATGCAATCCGCAAACACACCTTCTCCATACATCCTGCCATTGGGAATCCCATCCACCCTTCCGGACACCCACACTTTCCGCAATCCGCTTTTTGCAAAAGCAAGACTTTTCACATAAGAAGCCTTTGCCGGAATACGCACCTCCTTCAAACCACTGCAACGATAAAATGCCATCTCGCCGATAAATGTCAGACTTTCCGGGAACTGTACCTTTCTTAACGCAAAACAACCATAAAAAGCGCTTTCTTCAATTGTCAAAAGCCTTTCCGAAAACTGTACCTCCTGTAATGCCCGACAATGCCGAAATACCCTTGCCTCCAATGTACTGATTTTGGACGGCAGACTGATACGGAGCAGTTTCACACAATTCTCAAAAGCGCCTTTCCCAATTCGTTCCAATCCCTCAGGCAAGGTAATTGTCTGCAGCAACAGACAATCTCGGAATGCCTCTGCCCCGATCTCGCGCAAACTCTCCGGCAATATTACCTTATCAATATTTTCCTTTCCCGCAAACGCCTCTTCCGCAATCCTGGTGACACCTTCAGGAACAATTACCCTGGATTCCGCACCAAGATATTTTAGAAGCATTGTACCGCTTAACCTGAAATTTCCCAGTACCTGTTTATGCACCACGCGGACCAAATCCAGAATCAAATCGGAAACCACATTTACCTCCAAGTCCCCAGCTCTCCCTGATACCTTCTGTCCCACAGATATAGCACAAGCCTCTCCTGCTTCCAACACTTTCTCTAAGGCCCCATCTGCACCTGTATTCCCTGTGTTCATCATTTTAATATGGGATATCCCCTCAAAAGTATACTCTTTCCCGTCACATGTTCTGACAGTTTTCAGGGAGGTACAGTTTCTAAACGCATCCTTATGAATCTGCACCTGTGCCCCGCCAAAGCACACCTTTTCCAGACTGATACAATTGCGAAATGCTCTGCTTTCAATGCTTTTTAGAGACTTGGGAAGTTTCACGGTAATAATGCCCCGCATATCATAAAAACAACTTTTGGCCAGACATGTTATCCCTTCCGGCACCTCCACATGCTTAATGTTGACCCGAAAACGAATCAGACACCTGCCTTCCAATTCCATCATACGCAGAATGTCCCGCACAATCAGCAGCACAAGAGGCGGCACCTGCATCCCACCCGCTGCCACCTCCACTACATTCGGCATCCGAACACATGCCCCACCCGCAAAGGAAATCTCCGTTACTTTCCCACATCCTGTAAAAACATCACAAATACAGCTTTCCTCCAACTTCTCAGATACTTCAAGCCTTTCTAAGGATATTCCATTTGCGAACGCCTGTGTTCCAAGCCGCTTCACACCTGGTATTCGCACTTCTTTCAAACTGTCACAGTACAGAAACGCACAATCCCCCAGCTCTTCCACAGATTGCGGCAGAAGTACCCGTTTCAGCGCATGACAACGGTGGAAAGCATAGCTCCCAATATATATGACACCTTCCGGAATTTCTACCTCCTCCAGTTTCCTGCATCCCTTAAAAGCATCCCCCATAATATATCGAAGGCCTGAAGGCAATACCACTTTCCGCAATGATACACATCCTTTAAATGCCCCTTCCCCAATGGTATGGATTCCTTCCGGAACTGTGATATTTTCTTCTCTTCCTGTATAAGACTCTAATTTTCCGTCTTTTATATGATACTTTTCCATAATAACTCCACTCTCAATGATATGGTTACAATCAATTCTCTTCCCGATCATGAAAAATCAATGTTATAACTTCACGCAACTCTTCCAAACTTCCGCTCTTAAACAACTGTTCCTTATATTTCTTGGTTCCTTTACGCTTCTTCATCATATATGATGCAATTTTTTTCATATATCCCAAGGTAAAAGTCTCATCATAATACCGCGTGGTCAATTCTATTTGTTCCATCAAAATCTGCAATGCAGTCTTTTCACAAGACTTCCCGGTCAGTTCGCTGAATATAAACGGATGTTCCAGTCCGTAACGAGCCAGCATCACCCCGTCCGCCCCTGTCTGCTCCATCATTTTTTCCGCATCTTCCACAGAAAAGATTCCGCCATTGGCAATCACCGGTATGGACACCGCAGCCTTCGCCAAAGCAATTTCTTTTACATATGGTTTTCCGTCATACATCATACTTCGGCTCCTGCCATGGATCGTAATCATATCCGCCCCGGAAGCTTCACACATTCGTGCGAATTCCGCTGCAAACATATCATCTTCACGGATACCGGTACGACATTTCACCGACACTGTTTTTCCGCTCTTTTTACATCCACGGATAATCGCAGATGCCCTTTTCCAATCCAGCATCAGCGCGCTGCCCTCGCCGCTCTTAAATACATTGGGCACTGGACAGCCCATATTGATATCAATCACGTCAAAATCCTTCAGAAGCTCACTTCCCGCCATCCGCTCCATCACCGCCGGATTACCGCCAAGTAACTGTACCGCTTTTATCTTCTCATCCTCTGTAGTCACCAGCAGACGCTTTGTAGCTCTATCTTCATATTTTAACGCATTGGCGCTGCACATCTCCGTAAAACATAATCCGGCCCCCAACTCATATGCAAGCATCCGAAACGGATAACAAGTATATCCTGCAAGCGGTGCCATCAACACATTGGACGGCAGCAGCAAATTTCCAACGCGAATTTTCTTCACTTCAATACCACTGCTTACTCCCATAACATCCTCCCTCCCATAAAATTATCTGTTGAAACTTCTATTCTGTCAAGCGCATTTTCCTCTTCCCTTTTTCCCTCAACTGTGTTATAGTAGAGACATGGAAGCATAGCTCAGCTGGGATGAGCGCTCGCCTGACTAGCGGGAGGCCAAGGGTTCGAACCCCTTTGCTTCCATCAGAAAGTCGTTAATCCAACCCTGACCCCCAAAATTTGATAAGTGGTTGGATGCTAAAAATAGGAAATCCGTGAACACCGAGGTGTCACGGATTTCTGTGGGTTTGATTCTGTTCCGTTTCTGGCAATACTCTCATCATAGAAATCGTATTCTCAAGTGTATTCATTCTAATTCTCCTTCTAAAATCAAAATTATATTAAAGAAAAAATCCTTGTGATATGCCGTAAATATAGTATAATGAAAAACAAGCCGGACAATATAACGCATAACACCATCCGACAATATGATTTGCAGCCAGGAGACACAATAATGAATACGATTTCAGACAGCACAGAAAAAATATATTGCGAAACAGACTTACATACTCACACTTGCGCCAGTGGTCATGGAACAAAGGACAGCATTACGGATTTGGCCAGAGAAGCAGCCTTACGGCAGATGAAATTCCTGGGCATCAGCGACCATGGACCTGCCAGCCTGGGAAGTGCGGATTTATCCTATTTCCGCAGTCTGTTTCTCTGCGAACGCAACCGCTTTGGCGTGCGTCTATATTATGGTGTTGAGGCAAATATTCTGGATGCGGCCGGACACCTGGATATTCCTGACGACATTTTGCAGACTTTGGACTATTGCATTATCAGCATGCACCGTCCTGTCTACACTTCCGGCTCCGTTACTGAAAACACAAAAGCCTATATCCGCGCCATGAAACATCCCCATGTCAAAATCATTGGACACTGTGATGATTCCCGTTTTCCTGTAGACTATCAGGAACTTGTAAATGCTGCCCTTTCTCATGGTGTTATGCCGGAACTCAACAATGTTTCGCTTCTGCCCGACAGTTATCGCCAAAACTGCCGACCAAATGCGGTTCGACTGCTGCAATTATGTGAAACGCTCTCCTGCCCCATCATCCTGTCCAGTGACAGTCATGGCAGAGAACATATTGGAGATATGACAGAATCATTAAAGCTTATAAACGAACTACATTTCCCACATAGATTAATTCATGCCCAAATGCCCTGCAATAACCTACATTTCTAACCCTTTGTATTTCACCTCTCTTTTTTGTGCGGATAAAGAGAGGACAGGTTACCGAGTGGCTTCCCACATCCGGATATGAATATGCCTATGCCCCTGACGTAGAGGTCTACCTGAATCCTGACCCGCAAAACGCACAATACGAAGTATGGATTCCTGTAACGAAAAAACAACAATAGATAAGTATCAGGATGGACCATCCCCATATCCTATCATGGTCCATCCTGACAGAGGCAGCCACGTACGTGCCATCACGCAGTTTCCTGAATGCTTCACTATCCCCACTTCCACATCAATAGTACAAATCATCTTCACAATGATATTCCAGGATTTCTTCATTTAATGACACACCAAAATCCCTGCCTATATCACGAAGATTATCATCCGTAATCACCTGTCGGGGCGCTTTGCCTCCGGTTGCCGCCAATGCAATAGACGCAATCTGCGCCGCTTTCTCTATGGTATGCATCAGACCAAAGGCAGTGTCGAAGTCAGGACCGGATACAAATAATCCATGAAAAGCCCAGATTGCCGCATCAAATTTCTCCATCAAAACACAGGTAGCCTTTGCTATCTCAGGACCGCCGGGCACCATCCAGGGCACGACCCCTACACCACCAGGAAAAACCACACAGCACTCTGTGGCACTCTTCCAAAGCATCCTGGTAAATACTTCCGACTTCAAAGGCAGCACATATGTCAGCGCGATCACATATGGCGTATGCGCATGATAAATCACCCGGTTTGCTCCATTGGTGACACGCTTTCTGACAGAATGGTTCATAAAATGTGTCGGGAATTCGCTGGTAGGTCTGCCGCCATTTTCCAATCCCCATACAATGCGGTAGGCATCACCGGTATTGCTGATTTCCACAATACAAATGCTGTTCTGAGGTTCCAATCCCACATTCTGCAAGAACTTACCGCTGCCCGTGGATATAAAATACTCTCCTGCCAGATTATCCGCCTGTACTCCAAGTTTTACCCAAGGACCTGCTTCCTCCTTAAAATACGGACGACACTCTGCCACTTCCTCTTCTTTCATACGGTAAGTCAGGTTTCCGCCATTCCTCTCATGCCATCCCTGCCTTACACCATCATGGCACATACGGATATATTCCTCCATTACCTTTACACCAAAAATATTGTTCATCCCAATCCCTCCTACTAAAAATTCCACAAATACCCTCGTCATACTTAAAAATCGGGGCGCCGCAAGGCCCCCCGACTATCCCTACATTACTATCCAGCCCTTGCTTCAAAGCTGTCATAAGTCAGTATGCAAAAATCATTTTACTACCTCTTGAGCTGAACTTCATCCTCATATTTCTTGATTTCGCCATAGAATTCCTTATCGGATACCACACCGCAGCGCTCACAGTACTCATTCCAGATATCACCGAAGGGCAGGGTCTTGACTGCTTCCTGCTCCACCATCAACTCTGTCATCCTGTTCTCATCCTGCAATTTCTTAAGCTGTTCATGAGGGGTACAAAGCGCAGTAAGCAGAGCCTTCTGCCAGCTACGGAATCCCATAGCCCATGCAGACACACGGTTGATACTTGCATCAAAATAGTCCAACGCCATGTATACACGCTTTAAACCATTCTCACATCTCACAATTTCCTTTGCCATTTCCTTGGTCTCATCATCAAAGAGCACCACATGGTCGCTGTCCCAACGAATCGGACGGGTGATATGTAATGCGATCTCCGGATAGAAACACAGCAATGCCGGAATCTTATCGGATACCACTTCTGTGGGATGATAATGCCCGTTATCCATCAAAGGCAGACAACCATCATGCGTAGCAGCAAAACTCAGGGTAAACTCCGCACTCCCGGCGGTAAAGGCTTCTACTCCAATACCAAATACCTTGGACTCCACACAGGGCTTAACCAAATTCTTGTCAAACGGTTCAGACAAAATCTGTTCAATGGAATCCTTATATCTCATTCTTGGTCCCATACGATCTGCGGGAACATCTTTGAATCCATCACCGGTCCAGATATTCATAACACAGGGAACACCTGTCTCCTTGGCAAAATATTCAGAAATACGCACGCATGCCTTGCCATGATTGATCCAGAATTTCCTCGTCTCTTCATCAGGACTGGACAATGTCAAACCGTCCTTCACCTTATCATGAGAGAAAAAGGTAGGGTTAAAATCAATCCCCATATTCCTCTCCTTTGCAAATTCCACCCACTTCTGGAAGTGTTTCGGCTCGATTTTGTCACGATCCACGAACTCACCGGGCTCAAAAATCGCATAGCTGGCATGCAGGTTCAGCTTCTTTTTGCCGGGCATCAAACTCAATGCCTTATCCATGTCCTTCATCAGCTCCTCCGGTGTCTTAGCCTTACCGGGATAATCGCCGGTGGTCTGGATACCGCCGGTCAAAGGACCATCATGGTCAAATCCAGTCACATCATCTCCCTGCCAGCAATGAAGGGAAACCGGAGCCTCCATACACGCCTGAATCGCAGCCTCCGTATCCACACCGTAGGATGCATAAATTTCTTTCGCAGATTCATACCTTTCCTTGCTCGTCATTTCTTCATTTCTTCCTTTCTTTTTTATTTATTCTATATAAACGGCGTTTGATTTCTACATATCATCGCTTTCAGCAAGCACACCGTTTATCAAGTTGGTATTTATAATGATATTATCATAAATATAAATTGATAATACTATATTATATCGAATCATGGACAATGATTATATGATATCTATTCATATTTCATGATAGGGAAGGATTGCAAAACGCATGCCCTGGCTGCCTTCAAATCAGCCAAAGCACCGGCCGCCATCATCTGTGCTGCCAGATTCCCTATGGCTGTGGCCTCCGTAGGCCCCGCATACACGGAACGTCCTGTTGCTTCCGACGTGAGCTTGTTCAAATAATCCGCATTGGCACCGCCGCCTACAATATGAATACGATCATACTTCCGCCCGGTGATTTCCTCCAATTCCTCAATGGTCTTGGCATAACATTTTGCCAGACTGTTATAAATCACAGAGGCAACCTCCGCAATCCCTTCCGGCACCTGCTGTCCGGATTCCGCGCAGGCTTTGCGCACCTCTTCCGTCATATTCTCCGGTGCAAGGAAGCGATCATCATTGCAATCCACAATAGAAGCAATCTCACATTTTGATGCCATCTCACAGATTTCCCCGAAACCAAGATCCCCGCCGATTTGTTTTTTCACAGACTGAATCATCCACAATCCCATGATATTTTTCAGATAACGGAAGCGATATTCATATCCGCCCTCATTTGTCAGATTGTGTGCTTTACTTTCCGGTGAACAATTCGCCTGAAAAAGCTCTGTCCCCATAAGCGACCATGTACCGGAACTAATGTACAGAGCGGCATCACTGTCCGTAGGTACCGCAATTACCGCAGAACCGGTATCATGCGTTGCAGGTACTACTACCTCACAACTATATCCCACTTCCTTCTGCACTTCCTTCGTCAATTCACCCAACACTGCTCCCGGCTGCACCAACTCCTGGAAAATCTCCTGCGGGTAACCCAGTTTCTCAATCAGTTCCCTGTCCCAATCCTTCGTCTCAGGGCTAACCAACTGTCCCGTGGTTGCATTGGTATATTCCGTCGCTGCCGCTCCGGAAAGCATATAATGAAAATAGTCCGGCATCATCAGCATTGTCTTTGCCTTCTGCAACTGCTCGGGTTTCTTCACCTTTAACGCCATCAATTGATAAATTGTATTAAATATTGCTTTCTGGATTCCTGTTCTGGCATAAAGATCATCTTCAGAAATAATCTTATATACTTCCTCATCCATGCCCTTGGTACGACCGTCCCTGTATGCCACAGCATTGCCGATGCGCTGATTGTTTTCATCCAACAGAACAAAATCCACCCCCCAGGTATCTACCCCCACACTGACGGGAATTTTGCCTAACTCCGCACACTTTTTCATTCCCAGCTTAATCTGCGCAAACAACTCATCTACATCCCATATGTTCTCCCCATCCTTTTCCACCATTCCGTTAGGAAAACGATGAACCTCTTCCAGCACCATCTTTCCATCCTCAAGATGCCCTAAAATATGACGTCCGCTGGATGCTCCAATATCAATTGCAAGATAATATGGATTCATTTTCTGTCTTTCTCCTTCTTCCTTTTCAATACCAAATGAACTCAGCCCTCACTCATCATTCCCGCATCGCTTCCACTGCCTCGGAAAGCTTCTTGACAATCTCTTCGATATCCTTATTCACCAGAGTACTCTGCTCGGAAAGCTTCCCTACTTCCTTTGCCACAACCGCAAATCCTGCTCCCTGTCCGCCGCCTGCCCTGGCTGCTTCAATACTGGCATTCAGTGCCAATATCTTCTGCTTATTCTGCAGTGCCTTCAATTCTGCGGTCTTAAGAGTGATTTGTTCCAACAACGCATGTGTTGCAGTCACACCATTGGAAAGCTTATCAATGATAACGCCGTTTACTTTCTTCGAATATTCCGCATTGATAAAATTATTTAACACCTCGCCCAAAAGTCCGGCAGAAGCCCGAATTGCACTCTCTGTACGCACATTCACCCTATGCAGTGCCTCTATGTACTGATTCTCATCAACCCCAATCTCCCTTGCCACCTCACGGAATTTCTCATCATCAGGCTCTTCAGGAAGCACCTGTCCGCCGATCACCGAACCGACTTTCTCACCATTCACCATTAAAGGCAGACCAAAATCAATCAAACCTGCATGACAATGGTACACACCTTCTCCCTCCCTGTCACACTTTTCACATCTGGCACAACCCTTACTGCTTCCTCTTGTAAGCTTAATACAAAAATCCGTGAAATTGTAGCATTCCGAAATATACTTTCCATCCATACCCACCGCCACAGTTGCGAGACCGGTAGCTTCCGCCCAGTTCGACATAATTCTCTCAAATTGTTCCATATCAGTGAAATCTTTGATATTCATAGTCTAACCTCCAATTTATTTGCTGTTGCATTCAGTATAACACAAGTCTGACTAAAATTACAGGAAATTTATAAAATTCTTTGTATATTTTTTAATTCACCAGAGCAAAATGCCAAATCACAATTGACCATATTACCCTAAATTGGTATAATCAATATTATTTTTCTGAAAAACTTGCATTTATTGCCATATTGCCAGGCCATCGTGTATGGCATGACAGGCACAAAAAAACAACCAGGAAAGGATAAAACGCCCATGACAGAGATAAAAATCAATACATCAAATAAACTCTCTTCCGTCAGTCCCATTCTTTATGGCATTTTTTTTGAAGATATCAATTATGCCGGCGATGGCGGTCTGTATGCAGAACTGATTGCCAACCGCTCTTTTGAATATTATGACAGAAATAAAGTTTGCAGCCCAAATAAAAATTGTGACAAGAAAGAATATTGCAGCAATAATAACGATTACGACAATAAGAAAAATTACGACCTGAAAGACAATGATAACGGAAAGGAATGGGCTGACCTGCGAAAGCTTTGCTGGGAAACCATAGGCGACTGCAATTTTTCCATAAACACCAAATTCCCTTTAAGCCACGCCCATAGCAACTATGCCAGACTGACAGGCGAGGCTCACAGCGGCATTCGCAACCTTGGCTTCTGCCAGGAAGGTCTTGCAGTCAGAGATGGAATGGAATTCTGCTTCTCCTGCTATGCCAGGAATGCCTCACCCATGTCATTGCACATTCGGCTGACAGACAGGGAAGGCAATCTCTACTGCGAAAAAAAGCTTTCATTAGTGCGGACTGGACGTGGCTGGACAAAATATACCATGACCCTTATCTCTTCCGGGGATTGCAAATATGTCTACCCTGAAATCCTGCTGGGAAAAGAAGGAACCGTAGATCTTGACATGATTTCCCTGTTTCCTGTGGATACCTTTCTCCAACGTAAAAACGGTATGCGAAATGATCTCGCCCAAATGCTTCAGGCACTCTCCCCCAAATTTATGCGCTTCCCGGGAGGCTGTATCGTAGAAGGGCGCAGCTTTGAAAATATGTACAACTGGAAAGATACCATAGGAGACCTGACCCAACGCCGTACCAACTGGAACCGCTGGCAAGTGGAACAATATCAGTTAAACGGCCGTTCTTCCGAAGATTACTTCCAATCCTATGGTTTGGGATTTTATGAATATTTTCAGCTCTGTGAAGATATCGGCGCCAAACCCATCCCTGTTGTCAACGCCGGTATGACCTGCCAATGGCATGAAGGACTTTTGGTTGACATGGATCAGTTGAATCAATGGATTCAGGATGTTATGGACCTCATCGAGTTTGCCAACGGTTCTCCTGACAGTTCATGGGGACGGATTCGTGCCGAAATGGGCCATCCTGCTCCTTTTGGTCTGGAATATATCGGTATTGGCAACGAACAGTGGGGTGATGTATACTTTGAACGCTATGAAGCCTTTCAAAAAGCCATCTCAGACAAATATCCTGAGATAAAACTGATCACATCCGCAGGCTGGACTTCCGATGGCGAGGACTTTGATACTGCCTATGCCTGGCTGAACGCCAACAAAGACAAAGCATATGCGGTGGATGAACATTTTTACAAATCCCCGGAATGGTTTCTGGAAAATATATGCAGATACGACAATTATGACAGATCACTTCCCAAAGTATTTGCCGGAGAATATGCCGCCCATACCTGCAAACAGGTAGAGAAACGCGAAAGCAACTGGTACGCCGCTCTTTGTGAAGCCGCCTTCCTCACCGGTCTTGAAAAGAACGCTGATCATGTGGTTATGGCATGTTATGCTCCCCTCTTCGCAAGATCCGGCCACCAACAATGGCAGCCCAACCTGATCTGGTTTGACAATGACAGTGTGTATGGAACACCCAGCTATTATGTACAGCAATTATTCTCCAACCATGTAGGAACCTCTTTTGTAGAAACAAAGTTGGTCGGCACCTTCACAGGTACATATTCTTCCACCCTATCGGAAGATGGAAACCACCTGTACGTAAAACTGATTAATTTGTCAGAGCATACGGCAAATATAAGCATTCACACTGACAGACCCATCATCGAGTGCACACTACATGAACTGTCAGCGGAATTAAATGCAGTCAACTCCCATGCTCAGCCCACAAATGTATATCCCGCCGTAAGAACGCTGACCCTGCTGCCCTCTGGTCTTCCAGAATTAACGCTGCCCGGTTATAGTGTAACCATACTGAGCCTGATGCTGCAAAACAGCAGTGTTTCCTAATGCTTTTTTCAACCAATTTTGCGCATGATATCACATTTCCTTCCGAATCTTATCCCCCGCTTGTATCAGAATATTTCCTGAAATGCTTTGATGCAAGCCTGGGAGGAAGAATTGTCCAGAACAGCAAATACAACGGTTTCAAATGTATCAGCAAAAGAATCCTTCAAAAGTTCCTGCCACCACTTTGCAATTTTCTTCGGATCATTGCGAAATACGCCGCACCCATAGGCCCCCAGGATCAAACATTTACATTCCTGTCTTGCAAAAATAGCCAATGACAGTTTCATCCGCCGCTTCATCACTTGCTCCGCCTGTTCCACATCCTCGCCTCGCAGCATTACCTGACCCATATTCACTGCCGGCAGTGTCAGTACAGATGCCGTCACAGGTTCTTTCAGCAGCCTGAATTTTCCATCCCGGAAGAATACCACTTCCGGCGAATAAATTGCATGATTGGTATACATCATAGTACCACAGGCACGATTCTTACGATAATACTCCTCATGCAGGAGCAGCGTTTTATATAGGCAACTGGAAGCCGCAATGCTTTCCTCCTGTGCCATGGCTCCGTTGAGAAAACCGCCCCCCGGATTTTTCGCACTGGCAAAATTCAGAATGCCTGTCTCCTTCTTCTCCTCTGCCGCCAACCGCAAAAGCGCATCCACCGTAGAACAATTCCAAGTCTGAATAATGGTCGTTTTCTGAACGCCGGTGCAATGATTCGTATATTTTTCACATTCTTCTAATAACGCCTCCCCCTGTGTGGGTGTCATAAGAAAACTTCCCTTCATGGAACGCTCCTGAAGTTCTCCTATGAAAATTCTGCTTCCCTCTGTCTCATAATATCCCTTTTCCATTATATCTACTGTTTCTCTGGCAACTGCTTTTCTATCCATCCCTTTTTCTCCTATTCCAATTCCGCAACTGCCCGCAAGCCCATGCCAGGGAATAATTTTCGGACAGTTGCTCTTTTATATTCCAGTTCTGCATCTGACCAGAATTCTCTCGCTTCATAGTTTCCAAAGTTTCATCTTCTGAATCAGGCGCCCTCTCTGGCCGGCGCTTTTCAGAATAGACTGGCAGGAAACTTTCCGAATTTTGTGGTTATTATACAAAAATCGAAATAATGTAATAGACCATAATATAGGCCAACATAGAAAATATCTACTGGCTCTGGGAAAATTCAGATACATTTGATGCTGAAATTCTCTGACATATCCGGACACTCCTCCATTGCGTAAGGACACCATACGTTTTGATTCCGATCTGCCAAACTCCTCTGCCGCTAAAACATCTGCCATAAACTCCTGTATGGCCGCTTCTTCTGTACCAATCCTCATCCACCGCACCTTTTCCCACGGAAGTCCCAAATATTTACAACAAACTGAAGTCACCATATCTGAAAATCCTTTAATCCCACTTTCTTCCACAAGTACAAGATACTGCTCTTTCTCCGATATATCCACCTCATGATTCCAGAACATTACCCAATCATATAAAAGTTTCAATCCGAAACCTGCCCGAAGAAAATGCTGCAGCATATGAATCAAAAGCTCATAGGCATGATAACCCGGTGCCAAAATAGGCAATGTCACCCCCATCACATCCGCCCTTACCGTGTGTGTCTGACATTCGGCAAGCTTTCCCTGTAAATATCTATTCATTCGGTTATTATCAAAAGGTTCTGCCATCATAGTATGAAGCTCAACGGCAATTCTCTCTCCAGAAATAAGTACTATATGATGTAATGCCAACTGCTTCTCCTGTATCTTACAACCACATGTCTCCAACACTTCACACGCTGCTTCCAGCTTTTCCGGATCTGTCAGAAGCAAATCCACATCTCCGGATTTTCGTAATTCCGGCACCGGATAATAAGAAGCCGTACCCACACCTTTCAATAAAATAACAGGAATGTCCGCTTCTTCCAGCCTGTGAATTAAATATTTGCATAAGAAAAGCAAACGATAGCTCTGCATAACTGTTTTTCGCGCCGCTGCCATGGTTTTATATCGTATTTCTTCGGGAATAAAACTATCAGCATTACTCTCTCTTGCAATACCACTCATCTGCGGCGCAGCGATGGGATCGTATAGAAGTGGTAATACTCCATGTCGCTGTGCCATAACCGCAAACTTTTCCCAATCCACCAAACGTTCGTTTAATGATTCCTGAAATAACGAGTTCCCCCGAAGCAAAAACAGCAGGAAATCCCCTTCCGGCGTGAATTCCGCTTTATATGCACAACGTTCTTTCTCCCTGTTTTTATCCCACGAAGAGTTTATCGTCTTATGGAAATCCTCTTCTGTTACTGCTTTCTCGCCTTCCGCTAAACAATTCTCCATGACTTTTTCGGGATTCTCAGCAATGGAACTGCCTCCTCCCTGATGTAACTTCTGTTGCAGAATGCCATAACCCTTATGCACCAGCAGGCGAAATTCCTTCGTCCGGTGATAAAGCAGAAAATACGCCAGATTGGTAATGACGAAACAAACCGCCAACCTTAGACAACATATCTTCCATAGTGTCACTGTACTGCATTGCCTTAATACATTACTTGTTCCCAAGATGCCATTTGAAGCCATAATACCATTTGATACCATTTCATTGGCAACTATTCCATTGACAGCTATCCCATTGGCAACTATTCTATTGGAAGCAATTGCACCATTCTGGCCAACTATGAAATAATTCACTATATACCGGCACAGCCAATCTTCTCCCATCCACAGCAAAAAAGTCACCCCGGCATACAAAGCATAACGCAGAAAATAACTTTTTGAAGATACTTTCAGCCAATGCTTATACAGCATATAAGGCTCCACCCATAAAGATGTCGTGACCGTACTGACCATAGTTCCCAGGAAAATCCCCAAAACCCCCAATCTCTGCCCCAATACAATGGATACTGCTAAATTGATCGCCGCCTCTGCCAACGACTTATACCTGTCATACCGAAACAATCCCATAGAATCCCTGAATACCAAAACTGCCTGTCTCATTCCCGTGAGATAAAAATTCAGACACAATATCAATGTGACATCCCGCGAAAACACATATTGGGCACCAAAACTAATCTCAACAAAAATGTCAACCAGCGCAAACAGACAAATGGCTGCCAACCCAAACATCCATTGCCCCATGAAGAAAGAAGCCTCGAAAATCTTCCTAATCCGCTCTCTGCTCTCTTCCACTCCCAAGTTACCCACACTGGCAGTAATTCCCTGAAACATCTGATTCAACACCTGACGCACAGAACCGATTATCAGGAAATAATTGGAATATTTGCTGGCACTGACAATCCCCACCAGAGATGACAGCAACAGATTATCTGTGTTACTCACAATGACATTGCCGATTTTATGCATCAGCATGGCCCGGATATTCTGATAGATAGACTGCTTCTCTCCCCTGGGAAGCACCTGCACTTCTCTTTCTTTTAAATAGGGATACAGCCTGTCTGCCTTCCGGGAAATACAGATATTATTGGCCACAGTGCAGAAAATCATCACAGACACGAAGAGGAAGAAATTTCGTGTACATAGCAGAATCAAAACCTGTACCACATTCTGTATCAGCAAAAACACTGTCTGGTACATTACCCCGATATAACTGAGCTGATGTGCATCTATCAAAGTTCTCTTATAAATCAACAGATACGATAATACGGAATTCAATAAATACATCAGGTAAATCACTGTCAAATGTTCCACCTGCGTCTGGTTTCTGATCAGCACATCCATAAACGGAATCACAAGCAGCCCGCCCCCAAGTACAATGGCCGCCACAATTCTGTAAAACTGCCGATACATCCTCATCAGAGACTTCTGTTTTTCCACATCTCTTTCCGAAACAGGCTTATAAAGAGCATACGTAATTGCTGTTCCCACTCCTAATTCCGAAAGTGCCAGCACATTCAAAATATCCGTAAATAATCCGTTGATTCCTACATAATCCTCACTGAGCGTATGCGTAAATATCACTCTGGTAAAGTATCCCGCCAAGATAGCCACAACCCTTGCCGCCATAGCCACAGTGGTATTTCTTGCGGAGTATTCCGTTCTGCTCCTGTCAAGATTTTCCGTCACAACCCTTCCTCCCAGCTCTCAAACGCTGCCACCCTTCACACTCCGTTCAAAAGAACAGGACTGTGGCATTATCTGCATAAATGCCTCCCTGAGCCCCATCTTAATATGCTCATAATCACCATTGATCTTTCCATCATTAATACATATCATCTTATACTTTTGCTTCCTGATATCCGCTTCCAGTTTTCCATTCTCATCTGACAAATTATAGTAGCGAAAATCTTTGTGCATATTTTTCGCATGAAAATTTCCTGTCAGCTTCTGCCATTCACGAAACAAATAGATCATCAAATCATCTTCACTGCGGAAACGATTGGCAGACATGCGCCGTAAAGCTTCCCCTTCCTTCTCCCAAATCTCTTCAAAAGTACTCTTTAAAAACGGAAAAGGCCCATGTACCGTATAAAAACCTGTATACAATGGAAACGCCATTTCCAATATATTATAGAAAAAATACAATGGCGGATAACCGATTTTAAAATAATCTCCCGGATGCTTGCGCACATTTTCCCGTTTATTAAAATATTTTGCCAATATCAGTGTATTGTTCAGAAATAAATGAGACATAACAGGATTTGCAGGATTTGCCACCACTGGCTGAAATGCCAGCATATCACAAGGCTTTCCCCTGACGAAAAAGGTCTCAGGTTCCACTTCCCCGGTTAATAACATATCATCATTAAAATACACAAACTGCTCTGACAATCCTTCTATCCTGTGCATATAAATTTCCAGCACATTAGAGTTAAACACCGGCAGAAATTCTCTGGGGATATAATCTTCATGACGAACAATGTGCAGCCTGGGGTGATTCGTCTCCAGCCATTTGGGAAAATGTCCCCAAGTGATAAAATGAATTTTTCTCACCCATGGCGCAAATTTCTCCACCCCTCGGAACCAAAATTTCAGAAGCTCCCAATCCCGATATCTCTCATCATTGTCATCAACCCTCTTCCCTCCGTGTGCATACCTGGCCTTTTCCTTCCGCCATGCCTCATCCTGTCCATCCACCCAGGTTATCACAAAATCAATCTGCTCCACATCTACACCTCCGCATACCAGAGAGCATCCCAAATGCAACATATCTACCTGACATTCCAACATGGTTTTCTGACGTATGGACGCCACATACTTATCGACGAGCGAGCATACCGAAATTCAGTTGTATCCTCACTCCATAGAAATACGCCCCAGAAGAGTCCTTCCCTCACTGTCCGAAAGATTGGCAAAACGAATTCTCATACCATCCCATTTTCTTCTTGCCCCCAAATACAACTCATAATTACCAAGTTCCATCTTCCAGGAAAGCTGCCTCTTTTCCCCACTACACCATCCCTTCATCTGCTGCACTGGCTCTACAAGGCACCTTTGCCCCCTTTCATCCAGACTTTCCAGATAAAGCTCTGCCTCCTGATAAACCCCTCCAAAACCAATATTTTCTACCTCCACCTCCACCAGACTTTTCCCATTTCCTTTTTTTACTATCATCGAAGCTTTCCGCACCAACAGCCGATATCCCAGATGTGCTCCAATGAAATCAAGTAAACTTTTATCCGTCCATACACTGTGTCCCGGACAACTCCACTCTTTCCATACATCCAGAATCTTCGCATCATAGACCCGGTTCAAATAAGTAACCTGCATCTGCCTGAGTTCACGAATCACCCTCTCCGGTGTCATTCCCTCCACAAATCCATCCCCATACACAGCTTCTCCGCCATTCGGAGCATAATGCCCAAGCTCTCTTTCAAATGCCAGCTCGTCCTCTCTGGACCAGGGAACATTCCATGACGCTTCTTCCCGAGACAAAGTTCCAAAGGTACCCAAATGACTCGCAGAGCCAAACATTCCATCATCAAAAAGTCCCATATGATCAAAACAGATCAATTTCACCCCATCCATACTTCGGTGCAGCAGCCTCCAACAAACAGGCCGTCTCACTGCCAAATACATCCTGTCACCAATGCACGACCGCAGCACCTCTGTCATCTGTACCAGCTTATCCTCATGGAGAAAACGGGAAGTATGCATCTCCCCCCAATTTCCCACCAACATCCCCTGATACACGAAAACAGAACCACTATACTGCTCCAACACACCACATATCTGCTGCAGATGCTTCAATACCTGCCCAAAGAAAAACGGTTCCCTCTCCATTGCTCTGCCCTCATGATCATAGACAGCCCTTACAATGCAATCATACTTTCTATCTGCAAAAAAACGCAAAATTCTACCTATTCGCTCCAATGCCTCTTCATCCAGATCCCTGTCCTGAAAAAATCCGATATCCATCAGTACCAGCACCAGAGTATCCCTTTTATTCACACACCATTCCAACTCATTAAAATCTGGCTCCTGCTCTATCCTGAACGTATGTATCTGATACCATCCCCTGGCCGGATTGGATAATTCCTCCGTAACCTCTGTCAAATCCGCCTTATCAAAATGCCATCCTTTTCGGCCTGTGCCCAACTTACAAAACAGATTCTTCATTGACAGCCCCCACATCCACATGAAACAATTTGATCCTGACCCATACTGCGATTATGGAAAATACCATACGAAACATATACACTATCGGCTTCAGTCCGGAATGCATACTGATCCCTTCTGATCTGACATGCATTACTGCCGGCACTTCCTCCACCCAATATCCCAATAACATCATCTGCATAATCATATTGGCATCCGGATATCTATCATCAAAATGATTGTATTTGGAATAAAAGGAAAAAGCCCTTCGGCTCAATCCTTGCAGTCCGGTGGTAGGGTCCATGATTTTCCTGCCCGTCCCCATACGTATCAACAAACGAAATACTACATATGCAACCCTTTTCACAAAAGAAATCGGATATGTGACACTGCCCTCCACAAAACGCGAACCAAGTACAATATCCGGATGCCTTCCATTCTCATCCGTTACCAACAACCTCTGATACAATATCTTTACATTGTCCACATCATGCTGTCCATCGGCATCCATCTGAATGACATAACGATACCCTTTGTTTGCGGCATATTTATATCCCACCTGAAGTCCACTACCATAACCAAGATTGTATACATGTGTTACTACCTTGTGTCCCCGCGCCTTGACAATTTCCCCAGTGTTATCCGTAGAAGCATCATTCATCACCAGTATATCGGCAATTTCCCGAATTTCCGGCTGTTCCAGCCGCTCCAACAGTGCTCCGATATTTTTTCCCTCATTATACGCGGGAATAATAATCAATAAGGATTTCTGTTCCATTTCCCCACCCCATTTTATCTATGGTCAGCTACGTTTTCTATTCTTGCATGTTCACACTTGCCAAATAAGCAAGGAAGCTTGTTCAAACTGTGCTGTTTCCGCTGACGAGGTTCGGTACTTTCACAGTAATGAAAGCAATTTATCCAATTCCCCTTCTTCTGTCATTTTTCTTAATGCTGCCGCCTTTCCCAGACGCATTCTCTTTTCGGCATCCTCTAAAAGCGCTCCGACCTCCTTCGCAATTTCCTCCGGAGTCAGCCTGCACATCACTCCATCTACATTATGCTCTACCTGTTCCCGATTTCCGCTGCAATCAGATACCAGAATCGCCTTTCCAAGAATCTGCGCCTCCTGAATCGCAATGCTTTTACCCTCAAAACGGCTGGCATGTACATATACATCCGCCTGTACCATATAGGGATAGGGATTATCCACCGCACCAAGCAGAATAAAATCCCTCTCCAGCCCCAATTTTCTAATCCTTTCCTCCAGAAAACTTCGCTGATCTCCCTCTCCCAACACATACCATTTCGCCTGTAATCCTGCCTCTTTTAACAGTTTCATCGCCTCTATGGAAACCTCAACAGCCTTCTGCTTCGTCAACCTGCCCACGGTCAAGATTCGCTGTCCAGCAAATGTATCCTCAAACCCTCCGGAGAGCTTCGCCTTACTGTATATTTTATCCCTGTTGAGCAGATTATGGAAAATATCTGTCCGCGGCCCACATTCCGGATATACTGTAAGAAAAGCCTCCCTGACTTCCCCCGACACTGCAAAAATTCTGTCATACTTTATATAACAATCCCTGTCCAATGCTCTGGTATATCCTGCTTTTTGATAATCTACATGAATAAAAGCTGCTTTTTTGTCTGCATTTACATGTTCTGCCACATAATATGCGGAACCACCCTCTAAAAAAGCCACCGCAAGATCATAATGTTTATCCAATCTCTGTCCACCCTCAGCCAATACCCTCCATAACAGTTTATCCGGCAGCACTCTCCTTTCCCCCAACATAGCACATAGATTCTTCCATATGTATGGAAAGCACTTTATCACTGTCATACGAGTGAACATAGCTCTCAGAACTTGCCTGCGCAATACTTTCTGCCCTTCACTGCTCAATACGGAAACCGCCGCATAATGTCTGTTCAGCAACTTCACATATTGGGGAAGTTCCTGCACCATCTCTCCCTGGTTCATTAATACATACAGAGAAATATGATACTCCTTCGGATTCATACGGTTCAGAAGTTCCAGCAACGCTGTCTCTGCTCCGGCCCGTCCCAAAGTATTGATGACAAACAATACCTCTTTCATAGGTTTGCCTTTCTCACAAGTCTGCCTCTCTCTTTCCCATAGCCTCTGTCAGCTTCGCCAACTGCTCTTTCATCTCATCGCTCTCCTGTTTCATCAAAGATAATTGCATGGCCAACTCCATATTTTTACGCATCAGCTCAGATACTCTGGCACTGATAAAATACGTTCCAAATATCACACAGAAACTTATCATCCCAACCAACAGCATTCCGGTACCGCTGATATAACGATTCCACTCAGTAGGCCGCAGCAAAATTCCTCCCAATACAATAATCACACTGATTAATCCCCATGTGAGGACAAAAGGTTCGGTCATCCTCCTTTTTGCAAGGGAAGACAATGTGACAAACAACAGGAACACACCTGTCAATATCACAATAACTCGCAGCACAATACCTGGTTCCATCTCTCCACCCTTTCCTAAAGCATTACTTTTGGATATTGATATATCAAAGATTGTGAACTTCAAAAGGATTCTGCCGTTTCATTGGCAGTGTTATAACCATAATCAATGGCAAAATTGTATAAGCGATATGGATTCTGCTCTATCCTGTAACATACAAATTGATCCGTCTCCAGATACACTTCCATCTCATTCGGATATAACCGCTGAAATTCCTGCGCCCAATAATACATACGAGACATAACAATAAACCTTTGATCTCCTTGATACATTCTGAGTCCATTATTCTCCGGCAATGGATTCGCAGCTCCCACTTCCGATACATACTGACCGGATTCCGCATATCTAACCGCATAGTCTACAGGACACTTCTCTATAAAGAAATAAACCGTGTTGGTGGGAATCCGAATCATAGCCTGCGAAACGGATTCTTCCATAGCCTCCAAAAAATCAATGGTTTCATAATGATATCCATGCTCCATTCCCATCTGCGTTTCATCATTGGCCGAAACAATGGTCCATGTATAATCTTCTTCTGACTTTATGATATTTGTCAGACATACAACATTTTCATTCATGATCTGTGCCTGGGAATCCCTTGGCCTTTTTAAGCGCTGCTCCTGCCACAAATACCCCATAGCCAAAACGACACATGCAAATGACAGGAAGTTCATCACATACTTACGCTTCATTGGCAGAAAACACAGGTTCAATATAGCATCTGTCACAAAAGAAGCTACGATGGGCAGCGAATATGCAAAATAAATACTGCCTCGATTTTTATCCATCAAAGGTGGTAATCCAAAAGAACGAGCTGTCATCATTACACTGATAAAAATCATATAAATTCCCGTCGAAATCAACATTGCCCCATAACAGTTCTGTTTTAGCAGAAAGTACAACACCCCTAAAACAATTAACCCCAGGAATGAACACATGATTCCATAGGTTCCCTCTCTTACCTTAAGCCGTAGCACAAACGCATTAATAACATCATAGATATCCTGCCAACCTGATGTCAGCTTGTCCTTCACTTTTGCTGCCAAATTCTGCAGTTTCTCACCAAAGCTCATCTTTGGAGCCATTTCCTCACCTGACACATCTGGCATAACCTGGGAGCCCTCACTGACACTTGCCGATGTTTCAGCCCTGGCGCCATCTTCTGCACTTCCCAATGCGCCACCCTGAGCACCATCTTCTGTATCCCCTGACGCGGCCGTTTGAGTGTCGTCTGCTGTTTCGGAATTTTCAGTGCCCGTAGTCAGATGATTTTCTCCTGTGATTACGTTCCATCCCCACCCCAGCGACCCCTGCAGAGGGGTACCTCCTATAAAAGCCAACAACATAGGCAGCACCGCAATGACTACGCCGATTGCACAAGTACAGACCACCTCCCGGAAATACTTTTTGCGAAAAAACAGAAATCCATATCCCAGAGCCATTGCCGCACAGAACAAACCGACAATCACCGTATCATAAAAATGTACCGCCAACGTCATTGAAAAACTCATGGCAAATTCCACAAGATATAAACGAGACTTTCTTATATGTATTTCTTCCGCCAGTTCCTTTTTTCTCACCGCAAAATAAGCAAAACCAAAATAAACAGCCGGCAAAATAAAAAGCATACCAAACTCCTGGGGCAGTGTGGCATAATAACGCGAATATGTATTTTCCGCAAAAAAACCTCCCATGATATACAAAAAAGTTCCTATATATGCCGCATATTTACTCTTACAGCAGAGCTTCAGAAAACTGAAAAGCATGAAGTGAATCATTACATTCTGCGGGAAAGCAAATACTCGCAGAATAACATAGGTATCAAATCCGAAGACTGCATGAAGATAATACACGATACAGTGAAAACCATAAGGATAAACACCTGCCGCAAAGATATGGTTATCATTCATGGCATTGATCCAATAGTTATGCACTAACAGGTCAGACTCCTTATAACCATAATACTGAAAAATATTACTGCCGTAGATATAACATAATGCAGCTAATAGCAGCAACACCAAGAAAGTGTCCAACGTCCGCCCAAACAGGAAATGTCCCACCATGCGGCCAAATCGAAACAGATTTCGCTTGAAAATAGACCATATACGTAAAGTCAATGTCTTCCATCCCATCAGCCCTGTACTGACTCTTCGCATGGTCTTGGTCCATTCCATGAAAATGCTTTTCACTGGTATCTTATTCAGCGCCACCCACGCCCATATTACAGGTATCAGTGTGCCAAGAATTAATGTAAAGAAATGAGATATTTTCAGAAGTTGGAACATAAATACTAAATTCATGATATAGAAATTTCCCAACATAAAATAAATCAGAACTCTCTCCGTCAGACGGTGCTGTGCTTTCAGCTTACGCTCCAGCACAAACGCAGGCAGCCCCAGCGTGACCAGCAAATAGGCGCAGAAAACCCCTGTCATCTGCAAAAGCGTAAGCATATTCATAGACATTTTAAGCGCCTCCTCCCTCTTGCTGTATTCAAAATTCCCATGTTGAGCTTCAAATGATCCTGCTCACATGTTATCCCGGGCCGTATTCTCCTGTACAGAAAACTTTTTTTCATAAACCTTATTGGAAGGTTTCTTCCCGCGCCCCTTTTTCAGAATATTTCCGGCACAGAAAATATGTATATCGAGCGTTTTTTCCATCACACGCAGCCTATAATAAGACACGCCCCACCCCACTGTGGAACCTATTACAAGTCCAATACCATACCAGATAGACGGCAGTTTTGTCGCTAACATACTGCCAAGCAGCGTTGCCGCAAAAAAGCTTATAGAAGTCATCACAGCTCCTATCATATCATTGTAATAATACTGGAAAATAATTGCCGCATACATGATAAACAGAATAAAATAGCCTGCGGCAAGACACGGATAAATGCGCATTACCATGCCGCCCATACCAAACTGCGGCAGAAGAATAATACACACAAAAAATATTACCACAGATATGATAAATTGAATGCGCACCAGATTCATCAACTCTTCTGCCAACTGGCTGAACATCCTTTGCTTTGCATTTTCAATATCAATACCTCTTCCGCCAATCACGGCTTCCGAATACCCCTTATAACGCTCATGAAAGTGCATCTCCACCCTGGAAATAAAAATAACACTTGCGGTAATGTTGGTAAAAACCGCAATACAGGATGCCATATCATAAGTGGTCATACATACAAAACTATCTGCCACAACCATTTTCATATCTGTTGTCCAAAACACAAAATTATGAACATACAGTCCGGAAGTATATAAAAAATTGGTTACAATCAACTGCCAATGTTTCTTAAAATACTGTAGTACTTCTCTATACTTACCGCTATTTTCTCTGAAATAACTTTTGATCAATGCAAGTTCCAGGCTCCCTATCACCCAAAAACCCACATCCAAAGAAATCAACATGGCATAAATAACTTCCATCCCTATCAGATAGACCAGGATCAAAGACAATACAATGGATATTCCCATACCAATCAGAAAGAAAAAAGAAACCTTCTTGTAATCCTTGCAGATATTTAAGTAAAGCATAGAATAAAACACCAGCACCAACGCAACAAAACCACAATATCCGGCAAATACAAAGAATAATTCTACACCGCCGACCAAGTACTCCCTGACACAAAATGGAATTCCCAAGGCACAACTGAAAATAATATTCATCACCAACCCCACATAATAGCAGGGTATAATGTCTTCATATGTTTCATTGTAAATCACATCTGACAAATACTTGGATAAAACAGCATTAAAGGGCGATGCTGTAAGCATGGCAAATATAAAAATATATAAAACAGTACAAGAATAAAGTTCTCTGGGCGCATATCCCAGTTGAGAAAATCCTAACAGCGACTGCATAAGCACGACTGCTATAATGACCAAAAACATAGGAGCAATAGTAATCACCATACTATACCCAAACCCAAACAGATTTGTAGTGATAGTATTTTTACTGAAAATCCTATTCAGCCTGATGCCTATCCCGGCCATATATCATACCTCCATTCCCATACCATTCTATGCCTTATGTACTGACCTTTCATGCAGCCGGCGGCACCGCCATACATAAAAACCAGAGGATTTCGTCAATTATTTGTCAGCCGCTTCTATTGTCCCTTGGCGTAGCCGCTGATTTTTCCATCTTCCATCTCCATAGTATCTGCCAACGTATTCCCGATACCATTTTCCAAGGCATTACTGAAAGCATTGTGCAACGCATCATTGAGGGCGTTGCTGAAAGCATTGTTCACTGCCTGATTTACCACATTGCTTATGGCATTGTTCAGGGCATCATTCACCGCATTGTTGATCATAACATTCAACGCGCTGTCAACATTATTCACGGCATTATTCACTGCATCGTTCACTGCATCATGAATGGCACTGTTCAGCGCATTATTGATAGCATTATTTATGACATTGTTCAAGGTATTGCTATCACTATTGCCCACACCACCCATAGCTGCGGCGTTACCTGCGGCCATAACACCATTATTTCCGAATGTACTGGCAGTTCCGCCAACATTTCCAGTTGCGGAAATACCGTTTGCTCCATTAGCATTAGTCAATGGAGTAGCATTGGCTCTTCCATTTCTGCCTACATGACGGCTGATCAGATTCTCATAATCTATCACAACACCATTCCCACTGCTATCAGAAATATCCGCATATCTGTCAGCAGTATTCACATTGCCCACACCACGCAACATTTCATGGTCATTTGATGCAGCAGGATTGACAACTTCCAGGGAATTGTCCGCTTTCACAGCATTGGCATTCTTCGCAACAGCTCTGTCTTCTATACTTTCTGCAGCACTTGTGACATGACTTTCCTGCATGACTGCAATGCTCTCAATACCCACAACTTTACCTATGGCCGCAATTTGATTCATGCCATAAGCACTGCTGATACTGGACTCTGACTTCTTTTCATAGTCACTATCCGTACCAATCCTCACATCCTTGTCGTCTGCCCTGTTCACATCAGTCAAGTGACTCTTGGTACTGATACTCGTGGTATTTCCTTCCGCATCAATATCGAAATCTATGTCGTAACCGCTGCCAGAATCCGGACCAAATTCCACCTCAATATCATATCCATCCAAAGCCCCTGCACCATAACCCAACGCAGCAGCCAAAGGCTTCTCTTCGTACTTCCTCCCGGCCCGCACTTCGCCCATATGATAGGTTTCCGCCGGCCAAAGCTTTCCATATACCCAGCCAATCTGCTCATAAATATCTTCATAGGACTGCTTCATCTGCTGTATCCGGTATCCCTTCATAACCCTCTGGTACCCGCACTCTCCCATAGCAGTCCGAAGCTGACCGGAACGGGCAAGTTCCAACATGGCAGACGAAAGCTCCGCAATATTCATAATATGTGTCAGGATACCTGCCGTACCGCATCCATCACCCTCACCATAGATTAACTCACGACAATTTCCCACATCCGTCGCGATCACTGGCTTACGTGCGGCATAACTCTCCAATATGGTAAGCGGCTGCCCTTCACTGATACTGGTCAAAATGGTATAATCCATCCTTCCCAGATATTCCCGTACATCAATACGCCCTGTGAATACAACATCCTTTACCTGCAGTGCTTCCACAAGTTCAAAACATTCCCTTGCATATTCCTCATCCTCATCACAAGGCCCCATAATCCAGAGCTTCAGGCTGGCATTCTCTTCCTTTGCAAAAGCAAAAGCACGAATCATTGTCTTGACATCCTTAATAGGAGTCACACGCAGCACAGCCCCAATATTGATAAAACCCTTATCCTCTTCCTTCTTGCCAGGTAAATCAGCCATCCTGCCCACATCAATACCATTGGGTGTAACTCTGATCTTGCCCTCCGGACACCCCAAACTAATCTGCAAGTCTCTCGCATGAGAATACAGACTTGTCACCACATCCGCTCTCTCATACGCCAGACGCGACATTTTCTTAAACTGATCAATCCAGATATTTTTATAAATACCTGCCACCCACTCGGCCTTCAGCAACTCCTCTTCCCGCTCTCTGGTATAAATCCCATGTTCGGAAACCAACAGACCGCTCCTGTAAAAATGACTGGCCATGCTGCCAAGAACACCTGCATACCCCGTAGCCACACAATGATAGATATCTGCCTTGGGCAACTCCGTTTTCAGAATCAGAAACAAAGGTAAATATATGGAACGCATGGTCCAGAGAAAATCAGAGAAAACAATATGGGGATACCTGAGATTATAACACTCTTTTACAATATTCAGGAAATCCGCTCCCATCAGCAAATCATCAATGGAAAAGTCCCCCTTCTGGAACATATCAAAAATAGTGTCCCAGTCAACCTCCTCATTCATAATGATACTGCGCAAGGCCCGATACTCCTTCGTGTCCAGTCCTGTCCGTTTGCCGTGTTTTGGCTTATGTCCCCAATCATAATCATCCAGATATGCCTCATAAACGGCTGAGACATTTTCCGGAAGTTCATAAACAAACTTCCCGCTCTGAGAACGATTGGAAATAATTGTCAACACAACGAATTCTACCTTGGGAAAGGATTTGATCATACTGTGTATCCATCCTGATACACCGCCAACCACATAAGGATAGCAGCCTTCAGCGACCAAACATATTTTCATGAGGACACCTCCTTCCCTTTCCAGGCAATCATACGAAGATACATTCCTGACCGTCATTTCAAACTACTTCTGAAATACTCGAATTAATTCCAATGTTTCACTATCAATTACCACCGCAGAGTGCTTCAACGCCTCCATCACTTCAAAAAATCTATCTTTCTGCCCACTGTTAAAATAAAGTTTCAACTGACAGGTATAGGTAGCCAACGTGTTAGGATACTGATATTCTGCGCGGTCACACCACTTTCTGCAGTTGTCATAATCCTCTACTTCCAGAAGCCTTAAACTGATCGCCTCATACTGAGCGCTTGTCATGCGCTCTCTGCTTTTGTCATAGAGCACTCCGCAGACCTTATCCATCGTATCCACATAACTCTTCTGCTCCATATCCGTAAAAACTTTCTGCTCTAACACCTGGTTCATATAATCTATCAATGCTTCCGCATAGCTGACCCGATTGACATCCTCTTCCTCTTCCGAGAGTACCTTCTGTGACTGCTTCTGCACATGAAATCTGAAATCATTTAAAGCATCCTGCAGTACCGAAGCCGCATAATGAGCTGTCTCCGTATCCTCGCTGTTCAACGCCAACGCAATGGACGCAAGGGATTTACTGATATCCCCACGCACTACATTCATCATCAGGTTTCGCAATTCATCTGCATCTGTAATCTCTATTGCCTCTTCCAATGGCACGATATTACGTTCTCTGTCCTCATCTGCATGCAGGAAAGTTCTGACACGCTCCTTGCTGAAAATGACATCTTCCAAATCCACCGGCGCCGAAAAAAACAATTGATACAGAACATGTGAAAATAAGAAGAATCCCGGTCCAATCACCGGACAGAAAAACATAACCGCCGCCCGCAGCCAGACACCATTCCGCTTATCAGTTCCGGTTTTTTCTTCTGTTTTCTCTGCTGGTTTCTCTTCTTTCTTCTCAGCGCCCGCTTTTACACTGTCACCTGACGAGTTATGTATCTGTTCTTCCTGCTTACTTTTCCTGTTTTCCTGCTTTCTACTCCCGCCTTCCGGTTCTTTGTTCCTGCCTTCCTGCTCCGTACTCCCGCCTGTCCGCCCTTTGATCCGGTTCCATAGCAGATACAGGATAACAATCAACGTATTCAGCGCTAATAGCACTATAAACATCCTCTGTTTCGCTGTCATTCGCTCCCGTCCTTCACAATATGACTTTCATAGCCAATCTCCGCAAAACGTTTTATTACAAACTGGGCATCCTGCATATTGGTATTCGATAACAGCGCATAGAGACCGCCGTCTGAAAGTGTACCTATGTAATCTGTCTGACGCAATTTGCCCATCAATAACTTGCCTGCTTCCTTGTATTTCTCTGGTTCTGCCTTTACTTTCAGTACAGTACATTCCGTAAGCCCCTTGCTCTGCGCTGTCAGATAGGCGTTCATCAGAGAAGTGAAAGCACTTGTCTCCAAAGTCTGTGTATCTTCCACATACCTTTGATCTTCCAGTGCAGACATATATCTATTAGACCTGACAACCGCATTCTGTATCAGGGCACTAATCACCACCAACTGGTTTGCCTGCCCCAATGTCATACTCTCCCAAGGAATACCCCATACCATAAGTATCATCTGCATATCATCATTATCATAAATAGCATGCGCCATCAAGGGATACTCCTGGTTCATCTCCCTGTTGATAAAAACCTTCCGATTAGCCAACGCTTCCGACATTTCGCCCATCTGGGTATATTTTATAGAATGTCCCAGCATACGTGCCTTTTTGGATGTGGATGAAAACAGGCGGGCATAAGATGCGTTGGATACCGTATAAATGGCCACGTCCTTGCTCTTTACCAACTTTCCCAGCATTTCTGCCGCATAAAACAAAACTTCCTCCGGACTATATTGATCCAATGCTGATGTAATACTGTAAATCTTCCCTACACTGTCATATTGATTCACTATCTGAGTCTCCAGTGCATCCTTTACACGAACATTACTGCTGTTAATATCCTGAACATCGCTCAACTGCAGGGACAGGTAATCCTTTTCCTCTTCGCTCTCCCTTTTCAGCTTGGCAATCTGGTCTCTCATATATCCTACTACCAACCCCAGAATAAAAAGCTGCGCAATCCACATATAGGTATTGGCATCCAGCATAACCTCGAAACCGGAACGATCATACATCTGCCGAAAACAATATCCGGCCACAGCCAACACAGCCGAAAAAGTAGCCTGCTGCTGCCCATATACAATAGCAAAAAGCAATACATATAGCAAATAAAAATCCAACTTACCAAAATACTCGCTGCCAACCGCACGATTATTTAGCATAAAGAAAGGAATAAACAATACACAATTTTCCACAAATGGAATCATTGCCCGGAACAGCCATCCGGCTTTTTTCAGAATGCGCTCCTTCCAGGGAAGCTTAACCTCTTCTCCTGACAGGAATGCATAACGGTTCTTCTGCATTTGTGCCGCTATTTTTTTTACTATGACAGGTATCTTGCAGAAGAAAGGATTCCCAAACTCACTATCATACAAAGCATTGGACAACACCCGCCGCTCAACCCCTTCTGATTCGGATAACTTAAACGGCTTTTCTGAAACGCCTTCCCCTTCCTTCTCAGAAGACACAGCGGAAGGCTCTGCTTCTGCTTTTGTTCCATCTGCCCCGTCCTGAACTCGCTTAGAGGCATCCATAGGCTTCATATCCGCCTCTCTTGCGAACGTCACATGATTATCTACATCCCCCATAATGTCCCAGACAATCTCTGCCAAGTCACGCTGGGAAATCACTTGCGAGGAAGATATATTATATAAGGAACTCTTATGCTCCCTACAAGATGCCACACGATAAATAAATTCTATGGCATCCGTCTCATAAAGCATAGAGAAATAACAGTCTTCTTTAATTGTAATTTCCTTCTTCTCCAGAACCTCAAGACACATTTTGCTGCAAATATCCACTACATCTTTGCGTGTCTTGGGAATGCCATAGAGATGATCCATACGCAGTGTCACAATATCCAGTCCCCGGTTCTTCCGGTAACTTTCACACATCTCTTCTCCCTGCGCCAATGCCATTCCCCGCAATCCTGCAGGCGTTGTAGGCTCTGCCTCCCGAATATTCTCCGAATAATTACCGGAATATACCTGTTCTGAAGACAGATAGAGAAACCTGCCCTTATTCTTCATGGCATATCCCATCAATATATTCATCAGACTGGCCGAATACTTGACAGCATCCGTCTCTTCATCCAGCCACTTAAAATTCGTATCATATGCCCCCATAAAAATGGTCAGATCCGGATTTACACTATCAAAAATTTCCGTCAGACAACTGCAATCATATGTAAAGTTGTAACGTTCAAATACCTTCTGGTAAGGAAGTTTGGCATATCGGTTCCCCGTCAGAAGATAAACCCGATGCCCTTCTTTATTCAATTTAATGATCAGGTTATCTATAAGGCTCCCGGCGCCGCCAACCAAAAAAACATTCATCCCCTTACCTCCCTAAAGGGAACGCTCAAATTCCTGAAGCGTCTTCTGGAATTTTCCGATATCCTCCAATACAATCTTTCGTTCGACCTGATACTCCAGGCACAAATTATCTGCAATCTCTTCCTGCCCCATACCCCGCTCCATCATTTTCCAAATAGCGGCACCGATCTCATTGACAGAAAGTGGATTTTTATAGGGGACACCTTCCTGCTCCATATCCAGTATCCAATACTCCCCGGCTGCATAACGCAACTGGTATCTGGATTTTCTGCTTTGTTCCACCTTCGTCATCCCCTATACTCTCCCTGATTACTTCCTATAAATATCGCAATACATTCTTAAAATCCATATCACCTGCATAATAGAAACTGGTATAACAAGGCTGGTTATAACAATTATTCTGCCATGCCACACCACAACGATAGGTTGTATCGTGCAGCAATGTAAACAGTTTATGGCTTGTCACTTCCGTATTGGTATAGATTCTGATTGCACGACTATCTGATGTTCGCAGCAAAATCTGCTCTCTGAAATCACCAAATACATTTGCAACCAAACATGGATTTCCTTTTGTCCCATTGTTGGTGGAAGTGCCTTCCGGATGTAACATAACACCATGGGTATGATCCGCAATCAAGCCAATATGCTTCTCATTGATATAATCAACCCCATCCGTAATCTGCGTAGACAAATCCGCAGCCCAACGGATACTTGCATTGGTTCCAAGCTGCTTTACATGCTCCAACCGCTTTCCATTACAGTCATACACCCCAACAGCCCATACCTGAAGTCCTCTCACATCAGGACAGATATCCCCGATCATACACCTGCCCAAATCCTTATCCGCAGGTTCTCCAAACAATACCTTTCCTGTCTCCGCATCCCTTAGTGCCCAACCATAAGGTACACTGCTCCCCTCTTCAAATACATTAAAAATTTCCAGTCCCGGCTTATCAGGATTGATATTTGCCACATGCATCGAATCCCCATGTCCCAAATACTGCATACTGCCGTCCGGCATGAAATCGGCGCTGGAATATAATACACTGCCGTCATGATCAATGGTAGCCGCACCATAAATTATTTCATGACAGCCATCTCCATCCACATCAGCCACCGAGAGACTGTGATCCCCCTGCCCTACAAGACAGCCATACACCGGATCTGTCCCAAGCTCCGCATCTTCAGCAGAACGTGCAAAAGGATTCCTCATAGTCACATAACCGCTGTCAACCTTAAAATATTCCCTGTGTCTACCCTCAAAGAAATCATATGCGGTAATGGTCGCCCTTGTATAATACCCTCTGCAGATAATCAGGTAAGGTCTCTCCCCATCCAGATAACCCACACCTGACAAGAACCTGTCCACACGATTACATGGTTCAATACGGAACCAGGAATAATCCCCCCACATCAGGCCATCATCTTCCCTCGGCACCGGGAAATATATTGTCTCCAGCTCCTCCCCCGCTCCGGAAAACATGGTCAGATACTCAGGTCCTCTGAAAATAAATCCTTCAAACTTCCGCAAATCATTCTTCTCACTTCTGGAAGGCGCATACACATCCAAAAAGTAATCCACCAGTTTCCTGGCATCCTCATCAGACAAAGGATAGGAATACTTCTTGGGAATACCGAAGCATTCTTCCAATGTATCCGGCCAATGACCGTTTTTCACTTCTCTGTGCTCCTGCCAGCCCACAAACAGCTCTACCAGATATTCATAATAATCTTCCGCCGAACACACGTAGTTATCCTCATGGGAATATCCTGCCTGAATATCTGCCTCCGGCATGGTAATATATTTCTCAGAAATCACATTTCCGTTTTCGTCATACTTGGTCATCTTGGTACCCGGTGCTGTCTTCACAGACATCTCCGCCTTACCATCCCCATCGAAATCATATACAATAAACTGTGTATAATGTGCGCCTGCCCGGATATTCACACCCATGTCCAGACGCCATAGAAGCCTTCCGTCAAGCTTATAACAATCTATGTAACAATTTCCTGTATATCCCTTATGAGATACATCATGGGCATTGGAAGGATCCCATTTCACAAAATACTCCAGCTCTCCATCCCCGTCCACATCGCCGATACTCATATCATTTGCAGAATATTCATATGCCTGGCCTGCCGGCGTCACGCCTCCCTGCGGAACCTGCATGGGAATCTCCAGATAATTTGTACCGGTACTCCAAGCCTTTACCGTCTCGCAGGGTTCGGCCTCCACACCATCTCTGTATGCTGCAACACTATAAGAATCCTCCATTCCGCCTTGCGTATCCAAGTAATTGGTACTGTCCGTAACAAGAGCTACCTTTTCTCCATTTCGATAGAGCACATAATCCGTACCTGTCATTCCGGTGGCATTATATCCGCTGACCTCATCCAAAAACATACGCCAGCTCAGGAAAATGCCCTCCTTCACCTTCACTGCGATCAAACCTCTATTTAACTTTTCCAACTGCTCATTCAGATGATAATGCACAGGTGTCTTCAATATCTCGCTCTTTTCCAGAAGCTGTGCATCCTTCAAGGCCTCCACATAGATATATTGATGAATATGGGTAGACTTATGTATGGTGTAAACACAATCCTTTGTCTCTCCCATTTTTTTATACTGCATATCAGGGGTGTCTGCATCTGCCCAATACACAGCATAATTATCAGCATCCACAGTCCTCTCCCATTGTATCTTTATAGCCTTTTTATCAATATTACATATTTCAATCTTCATCTTATCATTTCCTTTCGGACTACTTTTCAAGCCGCTTCTTTTACATCATATTATAGCAAAAAGCACCTTAAAAGTAAACCCCTGAGAAAAATGAATTGCAAAGGCGGCCGCACTTTAGTGCGGCCGCCCCTGTTTTCTATCTGTTTATCATCAGACTCATCATACAGAATCTTCCCAGCGTATCTGCATGGTTCTGACACCTTTTTCATCACACAGATATTATGGTCTGGACATTAGTTGCCTGCTGCATGATAAGCTTCGTTGATTTCCTTTGTCCACTGCTCGCCGCCTGCAGCCCACCACTGGTTGATTGCTGCCTCAAGGCCTGCGTCATCAATTTCACCCATGATATATGCCAACTGGCATCCTCTGGAACCTTCTGTCAACTGATCAGTACCATAGATGATTGCGTCAAGTGCCGCACCATCATTTACATAAGTCTTGGTCTGATAGAAGGAAGCGCCATAGTTAGGTACTGTAAGAGGAATATCAGCGTCATACAACGCCTGCTCTCTTATCTGAATAGCGCCTGTTGCAGGTGCTGTAGTTACAGGTCTTTCGTTCTCCTCTGCGGTAAAGTAAGAAATAATCTGATTGAAGCCATTTCTGTACTTCGTGTCAGCAACGCCTGCTGCTTCCAATTTTGCCTTCTGCTCTTCATCACCTTCAAGCCACAGCTTAACATAACCATCCTCATCTATCTCGTAGGTTTCACCTTCCCAGCCGTACTCAATCAGGTTAATTGCTTCGCCATCGCTCATGTCATTCAGGAACTGAAGAACTCTTCTAAGCTGCTCTTCCGTCTGAATATTCTTCTTGGTAATTGCAAGTCCACCACTGAAACCATCTGTAGGATAGCAGTATGCTTCATAATTACCTGCCTCTGTTGTAATATAGCCATTCAACCACCAAATAGGATCTTGTTCAGTAGCACCAGCGATTCCGTTGGTCTCGAAGGTAGTTTCAACCTTACGCAAAGTATCCAATGTCTGAATACCTGCACCCCCCCTGCTCTCCTGAAGCTGGTTACGTGCGCTGCCCGGCTTAATTTCGTACCAGGGAGTTACACCGCTCTGTGAACCATCATTGATCAAACCATCCTGATACAACTGACGAGCTGCCTTAAGCATTGCCTTGTATTCGTCGGTCATCAACTTGTAAACCAAATCTCCGTTTTCGTCAATTCCCCACTCATTGGGTGCGCCGAACCATACACCAACATTATTCCACATATCCTTGCCCATCCACTGGTCAAGCAGCAGACCGCAGGTATCATTGATACCGTTGCCATCAGGATCATTGTAGGTAAACGCATACAGCATATCATAGAAATCATCCCATGTAGGGGCTTCACCTGCTTCTATCTTATTCCAGAAAGCAAGGTTCAGCTTCTCGCACCAATCCTTTCTAAAGCCCATACCGTTACGAGCCAATGTCCTGGAAAGAGGAATGAAATACATTCTGCCGTTGTAAGAAGCTGCCGCACGTGTAGCCTCCGGAATCGTTGCCAGGTTGTCATAATCATCAATGTAATCTGTCAAATCCCAGAACAGACCATCACTGACGGTAACTTCTACCGGTTTTGTCTGTTGTACCTGTATTACATTGCCATTCTCATCCTTTTTGGGCTGTCCGTTTTCGTCCAGGTCATCTACCATGATCGGCTCACCGTTTGCATCAAACTGCGGTTCATCCACTGTATAAGTACCGCCGCCCACACATGCTGACCAGAAAACGGCATCCGTATAAATTCTCATAACATCTGACACGTCCTGCGCAGCATAACGCAGCACCAATTGGCCTGAATAAGTAGCCTCTGCCCGGATATCATAGGTTACATCCATGTTGGTATACGCATTAATGTCTGCTACAAGCTTCAAATAATGCTCATCTGTACCTTCTTCTGCCAAGGTATTATTGCCGGGCAATGATACGGAAATGCTCATAGGTGCTGATGAATCACCACCTGATGAAGGTGTCTCTCCGGAAGAAGAATCACCTGAATTTTCCGGGGTTGTAGAACCGCTCGGCGTGCTGCTCTGATTGCTGTTTGAAGAGTTGTCAGAACTGCTGCCCTGATTGTCATTGCCGCATGCTGCCATGCCAAGAACCATAGCAGAGGTCAATACGCCGGCAATCACTTTACTTGCTAACTTCTTTTTCATTTTTTTACCTCCGTGTTAAATAATTTATAACCAGCAGAAAAGGAATGCTTCTGGGAAAGCCTTCCCCTTCCGCACAGCTACCATACTCTTAAGAGAATGCTGCATTTTCAGACATTCTTTGGTGTGAATTTATTCACCTGTAATACCTGTTCTCTCAATACCCTGCATGAACTGCCTCTGGGCAAATGCAAAGAACACAAGCACCGGGGCGCTGATCACCATGGCACCCGCCATAACCACCGCATTGTTCAAAGTATCCTCACCGTCATCCAACCCCAGGGCTCGCAACATCTCCGCCTGCTTCTCCGGAAGCGCTGAGGCCGCCGATATAATAAAACTCATCCTTGGCGGAAGGAATCCTTTGCTGGCGCTGCTGATATAGAGACCGGACTCATAGAAATCATTCCAGTGCCATACCACTGAGAGCACCAATGCCACTACCAGAGTAGCCTTTGCCAATGGGAATACAATTCTCCAATACGTCATCAAGAAACCGCAGCCGTCAATTCTCGCCGCCTCTTCCAAGCTTCTGGGCACTGTCAGATAGAACTGGCGGAAGAGGAACACATATAAGGCACCTCTTAAACCGAAGCCAAAGAAAGTAGGCACAATCAGCGGTATATAAGTATCCAGCCAACCCAAATTGGAATATGTCAGGTATAATGGAATAATAATTGTCTGTGTCGGAACAATAAATGACAAAAGCACACAGCCGAACAGCACCTTCTTAAACGGGAAATTATACCTTGCAAAACCGTAACCAATAAAGGAACATGCTATCAGATGCCCAAAGGAAGTCGCAACTGTAACAAACAGTGAATTCTTTGCATAGTCAAGGCCGTTCATCAACTGCATCGCTATCGCATAATTCTCAAACTTAATCTCCGTAGGAATCCAATTAACAGAGGAACTGTCCAAATCCGCATTGGACATCAGAGAAGTCGTTATCATGTAAAGGAACGGATAAAGGAACACAAATGCAAGCCCCAATATCAACAAATACATGACCACCCTCACAATGATATGCTTTACCCCGGTGGTATTGGCATATTTTCTCTTGAACAGCCTCCAACGCAACTGCAAATTAGTCAAAAGTGCGCTTTGGCGCTTTTTCGATGGTGAAAACTCTGTGCTTACGCTCACGCTTCTTTACCTCCTCTACTTCATTGGTGTGTATAAATCCCTTCATTATCGCAAAAATAATACCAACCAACACACCGATAAAGGCAAAATAAATCCATCCCATGGCAGCTCCATAGGCAAACTCTGCCTTGTCAAACCCGTAGGTCTGAATATACGTCAACAGTGGATTGGAAATATTGGTAAAGGAATTTACCACTGTATATACAATGTTCAGCAGCATCATAGGAGAAATCATGGGAATCGTAACCTTCCAGAAAATCTCCCATTCCGTTGCGCCGTCAATCTTCGCTGCCTCATACAAAGAAGGTGAGATGCTCTGCAGACCGGACAGGAACAGCAATATCTGCACGCCGCTGCCCCAAAGCACTGTCACCAGCATACCCATGACATTCTGTACCACTTCCATAATGGTATCACCGAAATAGCTCAATACATTATAAGGAATCAATCGGCCATCCATAACATTCAAAACGGATCGATCCACACCCTGGTTCAGAAGCTGCTGCATAACTTCACCGCTTCCCAAAAGGAACGGAATGAAGAAGATCACACGGAACAAACCTCTGCACTTGATATCCCTGTTCAAAAGTACTGCGATAATCAAAGAAAGTACAATTGTCAGCGGGAACTGGGTGAGCGTCTGTTTTACTGCCGTGGCAAAAGTCGGCAGGAATGTTGTATCAACCACAAAGGCTCTCACAAAATTATCCACGGTAAAACCCTGTACTTTCATTCCCACAATAGCCACCGATTCTCCCACACTCAGCCTCAGCGAAAGACATATAGGGTAGATAAAGAACGCCAAAATACCTATAATAAAAGGTGATACAAACACCAGACCCTTCAGGGAATTCCTTTTGTTCAAATCCATTTGAAATTTCTTCGGCGCCCCCTTCGATGCCGGAGCCTTGGCTGAATTTGCAGCTTCATTTGGCTTAGAAGTATCTTTATTCACTTTGCCCTCTTTCATCACTGCTCACCTCCCCTTACTACTACATAGTCCTTAGCAGGCACCGTAACGCCCTGTGCCGTTATCTCTTCATCGCCGTAATTGATATACACTCTCACACCATTGCTGTACTCCAGACACTTTACATCATCAGTAAGTATGTCATGTCTTATCATCTGCTCTCCATAGACACAGGAGAAATTCTCCTGAAACTCCTTGTACGTATCTACCACAATACTTTCCCAATCCGCATAGGTAGAACTGAACAGGGTATCATGATTTGTGTCACGCAGATTCAATGCGGATTCATAGGTCAGGTAGAAGTAAGGAAGAGAACCATGTTCAATCCATTTTAACTTCTGTACCTGCAAGTCATATGCCAGGTTTCCTGCCCCTTCCGTAGAATAAGGGATAAGCCCCGACACTACCATCTGCACGAAAGGAACTTCATAATCCGTAATAACCAGGCCATAATTATCTTCCCGCAGTCTGTAGAGATAGTCCGCATAACTGTACACATACTGATTTGCACCTAAGACTGCAATATTTCTTCCTGTGCTTTCAGTGCTGCCCAGTACTTCCCGCAGTTGGGTAACTGTTTCGGATTTCAGATAAGGAGCCAGTTCATTACAATCTGCATAAGCGTACTGCCCCACATCGTCATATGCCACACCCAGTATATCATATTTCTCCAGCTTATCAAGGAATTTTTTATTTCGATTATAAACTGCAAGAGGATTCATGATATAATAATTCGTACCATCGAAATCAGACGCACTGACTTCCAGATTCAAACCGTCATAAACCACATCCTTCTTCTCATCTATACCGCTGGTATCAGAGTTTGCAAACATAAAACAGTTCTCCAGATATGTATTTATGCCCTCGACGGAAGCCAAATACTGATTCAAATCCTTAAGACCGCTTGTGCCGCCAAGCTGACTTGCAGGCCCCCAATTTTCATAATCGTCATAACCCTTCATCCAGGCCCGCAGAACTACCTCCATGTCGGAGACGCCCTGCTCCTTCAGCCGTTTCATAATCTCCTGTACCTGTTCAAAATCTGTCATTGCGATATACTCGTCAAATATCATACCTTCTTTTGTAGTGCCCATCAACAGATTCAGGGCCAATGGCATTTCATCTCCCTCAGAAATGACATTCGACAGCATATTGTTTTCCAACAGATACTCACGGTATACATTAGCCATACCACTGTAATTTGCCTCTTCTCCGTTTAAGAAGAAATAGCGAATCTCTCTGTCTTCCGGAATCAGTGTCTTGTCAACCCTCTCCACTGTACCTCCTGTTACCGAAGCATCTATACTGGTTGACATGGAGTACATATTTACATTATAGGTATTCCTGACATATACTTCAAAGCCTGCATGGTTCAAATCCACCACGTATCCTGAAGGAAATACCGTCACGCCGGCATTCTCTCCATTCTCCGTAAAAGCAGCCAGAAAAGCACTGTCACCATTCTTGATACCAAACACAGGCATTGCCGCCGTATAACGATCATATTGATCAGACTGCCACAAATTTGTGAAATTGACATTTTTGTTTGTATAAGTATAATAGGTTGCCGAAGTCACATCAGAGGGTCTGGTATTCGCCTTAGCATAAGTTGTGATTGCGCCGCTGCCGTCAGGATAAAAGAGATACCCATCCTCCACAGCATCACTGCGGGAAGCGCCGAAATAAGGCAGCAATTCTATTGTGGTCACAGCAAATATTGTCTCTTCACGAATCTTGTCAACCGGAATCCGAACCACGAACTGATCATCTTCCAGTACATACTCTACTGTAACATAAATTCCGGGCGTTAGGAAGCCATAAGTGACAGCAACACCGTTGGTAATATATTCCGTCTCTATAGAACCGCACTCCCTGCCCACATATTCCTTCTTGGAACCGGAATCACGCTTCTTTAAATTATTATAGGTAATTGTAATGGAAGATTGCAGATACGCCCTCCACAGACCATTTACACTGCCAGTACCCAAATCGTACACTTCGTCATCGCAAATGCCCTTCCACAGATAACCGCTCTCCAAATCTTTGACCTGAATTGCGCCTTTCGCCTCATTATAGAAAAGCTCCAGCCTATCCGTTTTGGCGACAGACACATACTCGCCCGGAATGGTAAAGTCTACACTCCCCTCCGGCACTTCATAATCTTCGTTATAAGTAATCGCATTTGATCTGGCTTTCTGTATACTGAAATATCCCCAGATGAGAAATACAATTACAATTACAAAGAGTATTATGGTGCCAAGCCTTTCCTTCAAAAACTTCTTAACCATAAAAGTCCTCTACTCCTTTCTGCCGTATCATCACAGGCCGCTTATTCCTTATCATAGGAAATTCAGCTTAAATTCATTCATAATCTCAATGACAAACTGAACCACTCTGCCTGTCAGGACATAACACAATAATACCACCAGCCAGATAACCAGCATCATAAATCCCGAAACAAACATCATGCCAATCGCCTTTTTCAAGGTATAATTGTTCAATATCTTCATTGCCATCAACAATATCAGGACAAGTCCCACATATGCCAGGGCTGAAAACACTCCATACCAGGATCTCTGCGACTTGGACAAAATATTGGAAAGGAACATCAAAGGCACATTGATTACAATAAAAGGTACCAGTGAAAGCGCTGATGTAAAGGTAATCTCAGATATCTTGCTCTCACCGCCGGATATACTGGTTGCCATAAAGGACGCCGGAATCCAGGAGATCGGAACAATCCAAAGCTTCACTGCCTCGAACAAAGGATTTACATCCTCCAGCTCTATGGAAGCCAATGGGAAATGAACAATGTACAAGTATGCCATCCGCACTATGTAGGCCGCTACCATCAGAATAAAAGGTACTGCCATGTTAATTCTGGTACGGTTATAACGAATACCCTCCAGCGTATCTATGGGATGCAGCAATGTATAGAAGGAATACATAATCCCCTGCCCGATTCCCATCTTCTTATCTTTGTTGTTCAGATAGCTCCAATAGCCTTTCTTCGCATATTTCGTAAATATCTTAACCAACAAAATCACTGCCGCAATTATTACTACTGCCAGGAAGATAATTAATACGAAATACTGCCGCAAAACTACATACTTATATTCGTCAAATGCCATCGTATAGGTATCTCTGTCTCCAACCAGCTCACTTTCTTCCATAGAAAGCTTATATTCTCCCTGCTTGTAGTAAGCTCTGGCAATACCTACATGTGCCAGGTCATAGTTCTCATCAATTGCCAGCACCTTACGCCACAGGTCGTAAGAATTGGTATAATCACCATTGTTATAAGCAGAAGTTGCCGCATGTACCAACTGGATAAATTCCGTTGGTTCAAACACCTGAATGTTACAACTGATCCTGTCAAGTATCCATAGCTTTCCTTCACTGTCAACATCAATCGCTGAAGTTCTTGTAAAAGTTCCTGTTCTCTGCCCCGTTCCGCCAAAAGCCACCAACATCCTGCCGTCCTGGTCATACTGGTATACCTTGCCGTTTAAACGTTCGATCACTGTAACAATTCCTTCACTGTCAACGCAGATATCCGTGAATTCGGGTTCCATGTACATACCATCATCATTAAAATACTCACCAAACTTAAAAGAATTACCTGCCACTACAGATTTCAATACCTTATTATTTATGAAATCCGTGATAGGATTCTTGATAGCGTTACCCACCGTCTTATACTTTCTGTAAATGTTAGTACCGATGGAGTTCAGCTTTTTCAGCTCACCTTCTTCTCGTTCCATACTGGTTGCATAAATCATACCGTCATCGCCCAGCGTCAAATTGATATAAGAAGAAGCAAGACGCTTTGTAATAAATTTCTTCTGCTGCTCTGATGCAAAAATTCTCATCAGCGCCTCTGTTAAATCATAACCGATATTGGTCTGCCCATAATAGCCTCTAAATTCACCGTTGCCGTCAATGGACATGATATTTTCACCTCTGACCACATAAATATATCCTGTCTTGCTTACTATCAGCTTCGTCGGTGAAAAAGCTGTTCCTGTCTCAAGCGAACTCTCCGGGTTGGTAAATTCCTCCACAAAGTTGCCATTCGGATCCATGTGCACAATACGGCTATTGTCCGTATCTGCCACATACATATCCCCGTCGTCATCTACAAAGATACCCTGAGGATTCCTGAAAGCCTTATCCGGACCATAAAATATGTTTACAGTCTCATACTTGCTGTTCATTTTGATAATCCGGTTATTTCCGGTATCCACAATATAAACATTATCATCTTTATCTACAAAAAGATCCTGTGGATTGCTAAAGTACTGCTTGTCGTCTTCATAGTCCCCGATATTATTAATCGTCTTCACCACATTATAGGACTGGGGGACTGGCTGACGATAATTACTATCACCGGTCACATAATTATCTGACCCAGCAGCCAATGCCGTCTGTGAAACAGAAAACATACATGTGAGTCCGGCTAATAAGCCAATGCCTATTCTCTTCAGCGACTTCATATCTTCCCTCCGTTCCGATTAGCCTTTGATTCCTGAATATGTCATAGTTTCCATAACCTGCCCCTGCTTAATAACGAAGATAATCACGGTAGGAGCTGTCATAAGGAAGGTTGCTGCCGCAACCGCACCCGCACGTCCTACGGACATTCCGGCAGCACCGCCGCCAATGGTCTGCAGCGCCAGAGGCAGAGTCTTCATTGCCTGGCTGGTGACGTAAATCAAGGGAGAGAAATAATCATTCCAGTTATTTACAAAGGAAAACACTGTCAATGTGGCAGTTGCAGGCTTTAATGCCGGCATAACCATCTGAAGAAATACTCTCATCTCTCCGGCGCCATCAATTCTCGCTGCCTCCAACAGTTCATCAGGATACTGCTCCATAAACTGTTTGATCAGGAAGATATTGTATGCCACTGCAATATTCGGCAAAATCAAAGCGCCATACGTATTAATCAGCCCCAGACCGTTCACCACCATGTAACTGGGAATCTTGGTAACATGAGCAGAGAACATTAACGCAATCAAAATCAAGTTAAACAGGAACTTTCCTCCGGGCGGATTCAGTTTTACCAGAGAGTAAGCACCCATACAGGATACAATCACAGTACAAAGTACAATGATGGTCGTGATAACAATACTGTTAAATGCGTACCTTGTAAATGGTACGGTAGAGCTTCCCAGTGAAACCACCAGATCACTGAAGTTTGCAGTTGTAGGGTTCCGCACAAAAAACTGTGGCGGGTATACAAAAAGCTCATCAAGCGGCTTAAACGCGGTACTAATCAGGTATACCAAAGGCAGGGCGGTAAAGCACACCAACACAATCATAACCACATAAAGCAAAACTCTTGCAAAGGTGATGTGCAGCCACTGGCCTCTGAACCATCTAATCTTTAACATTGTAGTCCCTCTCTTTCATTCATATTTTTCATCCTGATTTCTGTCTTATTCGTCCTTACTTGACAATGCCCTCATAACAATTTTGCCAAGCACGAAAGTGATAACGAACAATACTACGGCTACCGCCGATGCATATCCCATCTGGAATCGGATGAACGCATAATCGTATAGGTGGGACACAATAGTATGCGCTGCGTAGTTCGGGCTGGGCATACCTGCTACAGATACTGCAATATCGAATACACCAAAAGCACCTGTAATTGCATTAATGGCACCAAACAGAAGCTGCGGCTTCATCATTGGCAATGTCACATAGAACAATTCCTGGAACTTATTCTTAACACCGTCAATTGCTGCTGCTTCATAATATGATCTCGACACATTCTGAAGACCTGCCAGGAATACCAGAAATCCGGTACCCATACTCATCCACAGTGAAATGAACATTACAACGCCCATGATATAAGTGGGGTCCGTATTCCACAGAATCGGCTCGTCAATCAAACCGATATTCAACAGGATATTGTTCAGATATCCCATACGGTCGCTGGAGAAAATAACCATCCAAACCGTTGACATCGCAATACCACTACAAATGGACGGTGCATAGAATGCCAATGCAAATGCCCTCTTAAACTTCAACTGATTGATAACCCACGCAGCAAAGAATGATAATAAATAGCCAATAGGTCCTGTCAGTATTGCAAACTTCATTGTATTGCTTAAACCTATCATAAATACTTCGTCGTCCAGAAACAACAGCTTATAATTATTCAGTCCGACAAACTTTGGCGTCTGCATCATATTATAATTGGTAAAGCTTAAGCCTATTGCAGTCACAACAGGAGCCACAATAAATATAGTGAACAATATCACGAAGGGGGCAAGGAATGCATATCCCATCCAGTGCCTACGCCAAAAGCGTTTAATTGCTTCCGATGTTGTAAGTTTTTTATTCATTGCTAATCACCCCGTATTCTTCCTGTTTAGAACGCATTTCCCGATTGATGTCCTTGACAGCCTGTTCCAAGGCTTCTCTCACATCGCCGCCGCTGATAACTACAGTGGTCCATGCATTCGTCATATGGCGGGTGGTCATATAACTACCCAGAACAGTAGGCGTTTCCTGTGCCCAATCCCACATTGCTTCCAAAGTAGCAATATCCTCATCATTCCATGAAAGGCTCAGGAAGGCTTCCTTATTTGCTGTGTTCCATCTTGCTTCAGCCCCCATCAGTGCCTCCACTTCCTTAGCAAACTGTTCCTGGGTCTCTGCGCTGCTCCACCATTTCAAGAATTCCCAACTCTGCTCAGGTTTCTGGCTCTGTTTCATAATTACATCACCCTTATCTGTAATTGCACCGGCTGCACGATTGATCGTGCCATCCTCCTGCATTACACCCGGAAGAGGTGCAATTCCCCATTTACCCGAAATTTCAGGTGCCGCAACAGAAAGCTGCATATACACATTGAAATCACCTACACCCAACGGCATAATACCGGAACGCATATACTGATAGAAATTCGCGGTCTCCGGCACACCGTAGTTCGTGAACAATTCTGTGTATTCCTTAAACGCAAGGTATGCCTCCGGTGTATCCAATGCGGATTTCAAGCCATCTTCTGTGTAATAACTTCCGCCGTTTTGGAAGAGGAACTGGGTAAAGTCACGTCCAAAGTAGAACTCCAATCCATTCTGGTACAATGCAGGAAGCACATAGTCATACAAATCCTCCCTTATATTTGGAAGTTGAATGCCATATTTTGTCAAAAGATCCTTGCGATAGAACATTACGTTGAAATTCATTGTCTCAGGAATTGCGTAAGTGCCGCCCATATACTGATACGGCGTCAAGGTTGCATCCACAAACCGAGACTTCACTTCATCAAATCCATCAAATTGAGACAAGTCATATACCTGATCACGGATTGCGAACTCCACAGGGGATGTAATATCTACGCCCAATGCCACGTCAGGAGCCTTACCGGATGTAATAGACAGCATCAGTGCATTGACATTACCTGCATTCAACTGCGAAGCCGGAAGGACATTCACATTGATGGCAATACCGCTCTCAGGAGTAAAGCTCTCATCTGCAAGCTCCTTAATAACCTCCGCCCACTCAGTACCTCTTGCAATCCAGACATTGATGGTATCTGTGACAACCACATCTTCTGACAGTACACCACCTACATTGTCATAGTCCTTCGAGAAAGAAACGAAGAACTGCTGTGCTGTAGCCGCTAATCTCTGGAAAATATTAGAAGAAACACTTTTCCATTCTTCTTCAGGATTGCCTATATCAAACCAGTCAATAGTCAAGGGACAGCTCTGCAGGGATAGATACCACTCACTCAAGCTCTTCTGAGAATTGGTAAGATCTCCCACTTTCTTTGCAATACTGTAAGAGTCATCCAGCATTTCCTGCACCTGCGCCCTAATCGTCAGGAAGTTGTTTGCCATAGCAGGCGTCTTAGCCGCCAACTGCTTTACCATCTCACTCTTTTCTTCCATGCTGGCAACTATGTATTCCATCTGAGACCGTAGCTGAGGAATCTTATCAAAGAAGCCATAATCATAATTGGGGTCAGGAGAACTGCCCGCAATCAGATTGATATTCAACAGCATGTCGGAAAGCACCTCAATATCCGTCTGGATAGATGTCAGCAGGCTTCCGATTTGCCCCAATTTAACAGTCATGGTAAGCGTATGGGTTCCTGCGGTCAGATAAAACTCATATGGATTGCCATTCTCATCCCCAAGCTCCTCTAAGGACCACTTTGTGTTATAATCAAACTTGTATTCCAGCAATTCCTCAAAAGGAACTTCGCCGTCAATAGCAATTTGTCTGTAAGAAGGAAGGCCATCATTCCAGGACTGTTTTACATACAATCCTATCTTATACAGACCATCTTCCGGTACATCGAATTCCCATGTAATACTTTGGTTGCCGGCACGCCAGCGGTAGCCGCCCATTACATTCAGCTTACGGCTGGTGCTGGACGCAGGCTCCACAAGAGGGTCGCCATCATTATCACGCCTTAATGTGACATCATTCTTTTCCAATGTGGTCAATTCAGCCTGAATATGTACCTTTTCCACATTGGCAGCCTTGTATCCATTTGCCGCATATTCCGCCGACACTTCAGCATAGGTCTTATACTCCTTAGGAGGTACAAGTCTGACGCCGGAAACATACATATCTACCTTATTATAAATAATCTGTATTGTATGGCTGCCAGCCTCCAGATAAACGCTGAATGGCTCTGCGTAAATTCCGGATGTATCCTTCAGTCGTGTCGTTCTCCATCCCGGAATCTCAATCTGAGCCGGTCTGGTCTCATCGCCAACACTGTTTACCACAGGTTCACTCTCATCCTTGAAAAAGCGATCCAGTTCAATATCACTGGCTTCATTAAAAGGTGTCTCCCCGTCAATATATAGAATCCTCTTTGCCGAATCAGAGCTGCCTGTTGCCAGATAATAATCCATCTCCAACTGGTACATCCCTGTCTCAGGCACATTGACCGTGAATTCCATAAACTCACCGGTTTTCCCGGACAGAATTGCCGTCCTCCCCTCATATTCCTGTGTCTGTAAAGTTCCCTCTTCACTTTTAATGCTTTTCAGTGGCACATCAATCGTCTGGGATGCACTTGGAACATCCGCATAGGTTTCCGCATACGCTTTATAATCACTTGTCTCTGCGGAGCCCCCGTACTTCCATACAATTTCCACTCCATCGAAGCCGACATATTTATCCTTCAATGCCACCCCGGGTGCCGCTTGGGATGGAATAGAAGAACCGGAAACAGCCTGCCCTGCCATCAGCGCAGTCATCATCAGAAGCGCTATGCCCTTTTTGCACCGGTGTGTTGGTCTTTTTACCCCGCTGCTTTTCATGCTTACCTTCCTCCTTTTGGTGTATTTTTACATATGGACCTGGAT
>CAMWLE010000002.1 GCA_947175015.1 uncultured bacterium | reverse complement strand
AATAAGTATAGTAGGGACAGCAATAACAAAAAAGCAAGATTGTAAATAAGAAATCAGAAATGGCATCAAAATTTTTGCATTATGAGTATGGGAAACAAAATAGTTTATGCTAACTTCTTTTGGTGCAATTGAGTTTGATAATTTTCAATACTCAAAAATAAGGTAAATTCACAAAGTAGTTTATAAGAGGATTGAAAAATATGTTTTTATGGGAACTTTTAAAGCGTCAAAGAAAAAATGAAAAAACAGCCATCAAGTATGGTCAAAATTCAGTTACATATAAAGATTGGTACAATTGTTCAAGTCAGCTTTCGGATACGCTTAATATGATCACAACAGAAAGTTCATTAAATATTGGTATTTTTTTACCAAATTCCATTGATTATGCTGTTGCTTATTTTTCTATTTTGCTTTCAGCAAGGATTATTATTCCTATTGATATTCAGTTGAAGGAATTAGAGATAATAAGTACGCTCAAATATTGTGAAATAGATGTCATAATAACGAGTTTACAGTATCATGATTATTTAAATAATTGCTTATCTGCTTATAAGTATAAGGTATTGCTTCTGTTTATTGAAGATCAGAGTATAGAAATTATAAATGATAAAGTAGAGTTTATAAATAAGTCAGATATCATTAAAAATGTTGGAACGGAAGATGATGTTGTTCTTATGCTTCACACATCTGGTACGACTAGCAATCCAAAACGGGTTATGCTTACGCATAATAATCTTATTAATAATGTGGAATCCAATATTCAGTCGCTTAAATTGACTGCGTGCGACAAAGTTTTAATCTCTATGCCAATGTATTTTGGGTATTGCAATACGGCACAGTTTTTGACACATCTTTATCTTGGGGCTTCCATGGTTATACTTGATACATTGTTTTTGCCAAAGTTCTTTTTTAAAACAGTGCAAAATGAAAAGATAACTAATTTTACTGGTGTTCCATCGATGCTTCTTATGTTATTAGAATATCGCTATATTAATGAGTATGACTTTAGTTCATTGCGTTATATTTGCTTTGGCGGTGGGCGAATGCCTGTTGAACAGTTACAAAAATTAATCCAAGTCTTTAAGTCTGTTGGATTTGTTCAAACCTATGGCCAGACAGAAGCTTCTCCGCGCACAACAGCATTACTGCCTGAAGATGCATTGAGAAAGATTGGATCTGTTGGGCGTCCTATTCCCAATGTAAAAGTCAAAATTGTTGACGAATCAGGCAATAATACTCGAAGTGGAGAAATTGGAGAGATTATAATACAAGGCAAAAATATAATGAAAGGATATTATAAACAGGAAGAAATTACGAAGCGTACCATTGTTAATAACTGGTTGCATACTAATGATTTGGGGTATTTCGATAATGAAGGTTATCTATATATAACCGGCAGAAGGACCAATATGATTATATCTGGGGGTATTAACATTTATCCCGAGGAAATAGAAGAAGTACTATTGAACCATCCAAATATTCAGGAAGTATGTGTTCTTGCAGAGGAACATTTTTTGCTTGGTGAGGTTCCTATTGCAAAAATAGTGCTCAAGGATAGTACGATTGAAGATAATTATAAAGTTTTTTGTGCTGATAAGTTGGCAGATTATAAAATACCAGTTCGATTTGAGTGTGTGAAACAATTAAACAAAACCTATAATGGAAAAATAAAAAGATCTTAGAGGAGGACATTTATGCTTAATTATTCTGATGTTAGAATTGGGAGCACTTATAAGCAATGGCAAGACGGAAGGTGTATAACCCTTACATTTTGTGTAACTGAAGATTGTAATCTAGCATGTACATACTGCTATATGGTAGGAAAAAACAGTAAACGAAAAATGAGTTTTGAGGTAGCAAAAAGAATTGTGGACTTTGTTTTGCAAGACGAGTATTTATGTCAAGAAGATGCTGTGGTGTGGGACTTCATTGGAGGTGAGCCGCTGTTAGAAATTGAACTGATAGATAAATTATGTGACTATATTGTAGCAAAGATGTACGCGATGAATCATAAGTGGTTTAATAAGTATAGGTTTACTTTTTCCACTAATGGAGTATTATACGGGAATCCTGCAGTTCAAAGATTTATCGAAAAGCATAGAGGACACACATGGTTTTCAATGAGCATTGATGGAACTAAGGAGAAACATAATATTTCCAGAATAAAAAAGGATGGTTCAGGTTCCTATGATGATGTTATTAAAAACGTGTCATTATGGTTGAAACAGTTCCCAAACGCTGCCAATAAAGCTACTTTTGCACATAATGATTTGCCATATTTAAAAGAAAGTGTTGTGCATTTATGGAACTTAGGAATTAAGTACGTTATGGCAAATGTGGTGTATGAAGATGTCTGGCAGGCAGGAGATGATTTAATTTATGAAAACCAATTAAAAGAACTTGCTGATTATGTGATCGAAAATAAATTATGGGATAAGTATGGTGTTGCTTTTTTTAATCCGACTGTTGGTTTGCCTGTTGATAGTGAATGTCTAAATCATAATAGGTGTGGAGCAGGGTATAAATCCATGGCATTTGACTGTGATGGCAATTTTTACCCATGTATTAGATTTTTAGATATGTGTTTTGAAGACAAAAGAGAAATTATTGTTGGAAATTTAAAGGATGGTATTAATCATGATTATTTGCGTTCATTTATAACATTAAATTGGAAAAACCAAAGTAGTGAAGAATGTAATACTTGCGAAGAGGGAAAAGGGTGTGGTTGGTGTGTTGCGTATGATTACGAAGTATCAAAACGCAATACTTTATATGAGCGGAATCAAGCAATTTGTAAAATGCACAAAGCAAATGCAAGGGCAAATAAATATTTTTGGAATAGATTTGAAGAAGCTACAGGCAGAACTTCTTTAATGACTATTATCAAATCAAATACCCCCAATGTTGAATATTTAAAATATGTCAATTTTGTTACTTCAGATAATATAACACCACATTGTGGATATCAAGTGACTGAAAAAGAATATAATGAAATGCCTTGCGATGTTTTGGAAAAAGGGATACGTTTTTGTAATGATAATAATTTGGTTCCGATGTTTCTTGGCAAGTGTAACCATAACCTTCACGAAGATAAAAATCAATTTTTTGAACTTCTTTCATCCACTGAAACGCATCCACAGAATAATTTCATCAGTATTTATGATAATAATATAGCTTTTGCAAGTGAAGGAAGCAATATTGCGATATTGCTCATAAATAAGAAGCATGTCAAGAATATATTTTCTTTTTGCACTGAGTTGTCTAAATATAAAGTAAGAACTAATTTATTTATACAAGATTTGCCAGATTGGGATGAGAACGACATTGCAGAATATGATACTCAAATAGTATTATTAAGAGAACTGCTTGAGAACTGCATTAACGAAAACAGACATTATCATATAAATTTACTCTCGGATTTAATATATTTACAAAAACCAAGAGATTGTGGAGCTGGAACTACATCTGTTACTTTAGCGCCGAACGGTAAATTTTATATATGTCCAGCTTTTTATTTTGAAAGTGAAGATAATTATATTGGTGATTTAGTAACAGGTATAACGTCCATTGACAAGAAGTTCCTTTTGCGCAATTTATCACCGGTCTGCTCTTATTGTAATATATCAAATTGTTCAAGGTGCTTGTATATAAATAAGAAATTAACAAATGAATTGCATATTCCGCCCCAAGTCCTTTGTAAAACAAATTTAATACATCAACGCGAGGCAGAGAAACTTAAAGGATTTATGGTACAGCAGGGATTATTGCCTTCAGAAAATAAAAATCAACCAGAAGATCCATTTGATAAAATTTATATGAATAAACTAAAGGAGACTCCAATATGCAGCGTATAGTGGTTGCTACAATAACACAGATTGAATGTGATGAATATACTTTTTTATTTGAAAAACTTTTGGCTTATAGAAGTCTTAAAATTATATTAAACACCAGCGAAAATGTAAAACAGTTTATCGAGTTTCCAAGCAATATTTTGGATAGCATTGCTTCATAAGAAAAGGAAATCAATAAAAAAATAAACGATTGGTGGGATAAAATGGATGAAAAGTATATTTTAGAATATGATGACAGAAGGGTTTTAGCATTGGATTTCAATGAATGTAATATTTACTCTATCGACAAAAGATTGTGGTATGAAGAAAATTTAGGAGTATAGAAAGGTTAAAATATGAATATTGAAATGGTTTTAAAAGAAATGATCAGATCCCTTTCTCCTCAGCAAATAACTGTGGATTCTATTTTTGAAACTGCAGATTTAATAAAGGACTTAGGATTTAATTCTATTAACTTGATTCAATTGGTTATTAACATTGAAAATGAATTCAATATTGAATTTGATGACGCAATGCTCGGATTTGAGAGTTTAATAATTTTTAATAATTTAGTTAAATATGTAAAAGAAAAAATAGCTGAGGTGCCTGTTAATGAATAGTGAAAAAATAGATTCAATTATCCAATATGCTTATGACCATGTTCCCTATTACAGAAATATGTTTAAAGAAAAGGGGATAAACTATAACGAACTGAAGGATTACTTCTATAAAATTCCTATACTAAATAAAGATATTGTTATGAACAATACAGATGGATTTATATCTGATGAATTTGCAAAAGAAAAACTAGAGGTTGATAGAACATCAGGTTCAACAGGTAAAATATTGAATATATATTGGAACAATCATGATAGAATAAGATCATTAATGAGCTTATGGTCGGCTCGTAAAATACTTCATAATATTTTGCCGACTTCTAAATGCTGTTACTTTCATTCCATTGCTTACAGAACAACAAGTGATTTATCAGAAAAGGAAGTGTTTTCTCCTCGAATGATGGTTCGCGATAATGGATTAGTTTTATCACTTAGCAAATTAAGTTTTGATGAAAAGACACTTGATATATATTATCGAAAAATATTTGAGTTTGATCCAGAATGGATTATGTGCCATCCCTCAACTATATATTTGTTTGCTGATTTCATGGAAAAAACAAATAAAAAACGATTTAATAAACTAAAATTTATTGAATTGACAGGGGAGTACTTAATTGAAAGTCATCGAAAAAAAATAGTTGATGTATTTGAGGCAGAAACCGCAAATCACTATGGCGCAAAAGAAGTCAACGGAATTGCTTATGAATGCCAAAATGGCCATTTGCATTGTTTAGATAATAATGTTTATGTTGAGATAATAAATGGAAATGAAAATATTGGGTATGATAAAGTTGGCCAAATCTGTATCACAGGATTGAATAACAGAAGTATGCCATTCATACGATATAATCTTGAGGATACTGGCATACTGAGAAAAGGATGTACATGTGGCTGTGGTAATAATACACCATATCTTGAAATTTGTGCTGGCAGGGGGAATGATGTTATTGAGCTTAACAATGGCAAACGGGTGGAATGTGTTGTGTTTTTTTATGTTATTGAGTGGATAAACACAAATTTTAATAATATTATTCTACAATTTCAAATTATAAGAACAATGCAATATAGGTTTGAGGTTAAGCTGGTTCTTTTTGAAAACTCCAACGATATGTTTATTAAAATAAAAAGTGCGTTTGTCGAAAAAATTTCCGAATATGGTTTCAAAGATTATGAATGGGTGTTTTTTTCAGTAGATATTATTCCGCCTCAACAGGATACACAGAAGTTAAATTTTTATTATGATAAAAGAGCAAAATTATCGATGTAATGTTTATATTTTTAATTAGTCATTGTGAAATGTAAAATATATTTCATCTTGAACATCAGAAAAATCTTATTTAAGGAGGGTAGAAGATGGATTTTTTATTTGATTGCAATAACACTAATGCAATTACACCATGCTGTGGCTGTAGCGCAAATTGTTCAGGTTCTTGTACTGGCGCTTGTGGAGGCTGCAAAGGGTGTGCTGGTTCAAAATAAGAAAGGAGAGATTAGAGTAATGGATTTTCTACTTGGTACGAAAAATGATTCACAAGTGTCAACAGCGTGTGCCTGCGCCGGCGGCTGTACAGGGTGTATGGGAAGTTGTTCAGGATGCTCTGGTTGTCAGGGTTCAAAATAGAAAAAGGAGCTTAATCATGGATTATTTATTTGGATCACAACAAGACAATCAAACAGCAAGTTTATGTTGCTCATGCACAGGATGCAATGGCTGCATGGGTACTTGCTCAGGATGTCAGGGTTGCTCGGGAGCTAAATAATTATCAAAAGATTTGACAAGGGATTAGTAATGAAAACCAAACTTTCTGATGTTCTAGGCTAATCCCTTATTTCTAATGAAATAGGTAGTGTAAAGTTGCGTATGACAAAACTGGACTCTTTACTATCCTCTTAACACCACTATATTTTGCTTCTCAAATTGCTGTAAAGGTTAAAATAAACGGGCTTCTAGATCAGCCTTGACAGCAATTTGGAGGTAATATCCTGGCACTTAGGAGGAAGAAAAGGGGAGGTATAGTCTTTTAGGGCGTAAAAATCCCTGATATCATTGATTTTACTTGGCTTACGCTAATTTGGCAAGCCATAGACTTTATACCATGAAATATGTAGGGGTAATTTAATGAATAAATTTATAAGCCAAAAAACTAATATAGTAAAAAACCTGCTGTTTTCCATGAAAGTGGTTTTAAAATCAAACCCCTTTTGCTTTATCGTGGGTGTTATGATTCAGATGATTAATATCATATTGTACTATCTAATTTTATACTTTGGCAGAAATTTGTTAAATGCATTAAATTTTTCATTGAACAGCCAACAGTCATTGAGTGAATCCATTCTCTGTGCATTCATATGGATTTTGTTAATTGCCATGTGTTCAACTGCAACTATTTTCTTAAACTATTATAAAAACATAATTTTCCAAAAGCAGCAGCTTTATTTTGAAGAATATATAAATATTAAGATGGCTCAGAAATGTATGGAGCTGGATATATCCTATTTTGATAATCCGCAATATTATGATAAAATTAAAAGAGCACAGGAAGGCAAGGTTCGATTAAACTTTGTTGTATATAGAGTTGTATTTTTTATTGCAAACATAACATCATTTCTGATTGCATTATCAATAGCATTATCGTTATCCCATTTTATATTTCCGGTAATTATCTTAGCTTTGACATTTCCTGCTTTGCTGACAAGAGGCAAATATTATAGGCATCTATTCGAATATGAAAACAGCCAACAAGGAATAAAAAGAAAAATTAGTTATTTAGCAGGTTTGATTTTAGGGAAAGATACTGCAAAAGAAGTTCGTTTTTATGAAATGGAAGATTTTCTTTCTGAGAAGTATCAAAATCACTGGAATAAATATGTTTCTGGTGTTAAGAAGATTATTGTAAAAAGAGGGGCCATAGATTCACTTTTTACAGTATTCCCTGTTATCGGAATTATGTTCTCTATATACTTTGTTGTACTCCGCATAGGAGAAGGGAATGCCAACCTGGGAGATTTTGCATATTTATTTTCTGTTTTTTCAAGTCTTTCCAATTCTTTTCTCAGTTTAGTAGAGGATTTGGCAAAAATGAGCGAAAGTGAAGCGGCGATACAGAACTATAATAACTTTATGGAAACAAAACCGCATGTTGTTTATAAGGGTCAATTGCCGATAGAAACAATAGAAATAATAGAATTTAGGAATGTCTGCTTTACTTATCCGGAGACAGAAAAAATGGTTTTAAATAACATTAGTTTTAAGCTGAATGCTAAAAAGAAAAATGCGATTGTTGGAATCAATGGAGCCGGGAAGTCAACAATCATAAAATTATTATTAAGGTTTTATGATGTTGATTCCGGAAATATCTTCATCAATCATGTAGATATACAGAAATATGATATTACAAAAATAAGGCAGGCTTTCAGTGCTGTTTTTCAAGATTATGTAATTTATTCTTTAAGTATTCGTGACAATATTTCTTTTTCGGATTATTTTGATAAGAATAATGATGCACGAATTATGAAAGCATTAGACTTTGCAGAAATAAAGGATGAAATATTCAGCAGGACGTCAAACTTGGAGACATTTTTATCGCGGGATTTTACTGAAGACGGAATAGAACTCTCCGGAGGACAAAAACAAAAAATAGCCATTGCAAGATGTGCATTCAAAAATGCTCAGGTACTTATTATGGATGAACCGACTGCTTCTTTAGATCCTGAAGCAGAATACAGTATTATTTCCAAGTTACATAGACTGCATGAAAACAGAGGTCTGATTATGATTTCACATAGATTATCTAATATGAAGATGATGGATTATATATTGGTAATCAATAATGGAAAGGTTGTTGAGGAAGGGTCTCATAACAAGCTGTTAAATGATAGAAAACAATATTACAATATGTATACTGTGCAGGCAGATAAATACCAGACTGGGAGTTGATTTATATGATAAAAAATATAAAAGCATTTCTGCTTAATTTTGCTTTCTGCTTTCGCCTTTTATATCAATCGGATAAAAAGGGAATTATTTTCTTATTGCTGGCGAAGACAGTTGTTTCTATATGGCCTTTTATAAATATGTATATCATGAAGTTTATCATTGATAAACTGGCATTTATTTTATCTGATACATTGAGTCTGGATATGGCACTGAAAGAGATACTACTCTTATTGTGTATTTTTGCATTGATAAAAATCTCTCTGGAATTCCTGCAGAATTATATTATGAAAATAAATGATCTGCAAATGCAAAGCCTATTGACGTACATTAACCTTCAGATAATGAAAAAATCTCTTCAGATTGACATTTCATACTTTGATATGCCAAAAAATTTTGACGAACTGAATCAGAGCCGGCAAAATGCCCACTCAATACATCAAATGCTGTTTATGACTGCGAACACCATATCCTCTGTTTTATTTTTTACAGCAAACATAGTTTTAGCTTTAAAAATAAATTGGCAGATCAGCTTGTTGGTTATCATAGTTGTTCTTCCCAAATATGTCTTTAAAGGGAAATTAGAAAAAAAGAATTACGACTTCGAGAAAAGTCAATTACGCGACACTCGTTTTGCCGGATATCTATCTTCCTTAATATTTGATAAAACTGCCGCGAAGGAAATCAGATTGTTTCATATTGGAGATTATTTAATTGACAAATATATTACCACCCAACATAAAGTGACTGATGAGAAAAATAAGTATTTCAATAAAAGAAACTTACAGGAGATTATTTTCAATATTCCTTCTGCGGTGATTCAAATATTGATAAAAATATATGTCGTATATAGAATATTGATTCGTGAAAATACAATTGGCGATTTTACCTATATTACAGGAATTTATGAGAACTTAAATACGAGTCTTTCTTCGCTTATTGATTCGGCAGCGACATTGGTCGGTTATAATGAACGAATCAATGATTTTAAAAAATATTTTTTGTTGTGTGAGGGCACTGTCCAAAGCGGTGATCTGGCTGTGGAAGAAATAAATAAAATTGAATTTCGCAATGTTTCTTTTGGCTATCCGGATTCGGAAACAGTTCTTGATCAAGTATCATTTTCTGTTAACAGGCATGAAAAGGTTATGCTTGTGGGTTTCAACGGTTCCGGAAAAACTACATTGATTAAGCTTCTGACAAGATTCTATGAGCCGACTCAAGGAACTATTTTGATAAACGGAATTGATATCAGTAAATATAATTTAAAACAATTAAGAGAAAAAATTGCAGTTGTATTTCAGGATTTCAATGTGTTTTCATTTACAATAAGAGAAAATGTTGCAATAGGGGATTTGGCTCAGTATCATAACGAGACCTTAATCAGGAGTTCTCTGCGTTTCTCGGACTTTAATAATGACCAATATCTTGATACAGGAGATATAGATTTATATGTGAATAGAAATTTCGAGAGTAGTGGAATAGAATTATCAGGCGGACAGAAACAAAAACTTGCCATATCCCGCGCTGTTATCAGGAATTCTCAAATGATAATATTAGATGAACCCACAGCTTCGCTGGACCCATTATCAGAAAGTGAAATATTAGATACCTTTAACAGTTTATATAAAGATAAAACCTTAATCATGGTTTCTCACAGGCTTTCTGCTGCAGTAAAAATGGATAAAATTATATTTATGGATGGCGGTAAAATCAGCGGAATCGGCTGCCATAAAGATTTGTATGCAAAATACGAAATATATAGAAAACTTTTTGATTTACAGGCTGAGAAATATAATTGATATGGGATGGAGACTAAAATGACAATAGATTTAGCAGATAAGGTAATTGTGGTAACAGGTTCTTCAAGGGGAATTGGAAGTAAATTAATTAAGGCGTTTTCAGAAGAAAACGCTAAAATTGTAATTAACTATAATAGCAGCGAAGCTGAAGCTGAAACTTTATACAACAAATTGATACAATACAATCCAAATTGTATTAAAGTGAAAGCAGATGTAACAAGCATGGATGATATAAAAAAATTATATAATGAGACAATACTCAAATTCGGAAAAGTTGATGTACTGATTAATAATGCAGGAATCTGTGATGATAATTTAATTCAGGCAATGTCAGATGAACAATGGAATAGAGTAATTGATGTTAATCTTACGGGAGTATATCTAAGTTGCAAAACTTTTTCACAAATAATGATCCAACAAAATTTTGGTAAAATAATCAACATTGCGTCACTAAAAGGTCAAGAAGGATGCGAAGGACAGACAAATTACTCTGCATCAAAGGCTGGAGTAATAGGTTTTACGTTAGCTTTAGCAAAAGAATTGGGGCGACATAATATATCTGTCAATGCAATTTGCCCAGGTTTTATAGTTACTGATTTAAACAGGCATTATAAGGAAAAGAAAAAACTTGCGGAAAGAAGAAGTTTAGTATCTATAGAACATAATTTGGATGATTTAATAAATTTTGTATTATATATGTGTTCTGATAAAATGCGCAGTGTAAGCGGACAAGTTTTTAATGTAGATTCAAGAAAATAACTTTTATTGCATATCGTCTTTTAGATTAGACTTTTCCTCAGCCGGCACCATATGAAAACACTGCCATGGAGGGGGAAGAGATAGTGTAAGTGGAAACGTCCCTGCCCCCGGCGAAAAGTGTAACCTTTTGCTGGGACACAGGGACGTTTCATCATGACCAGAAACATTATCATCCTTGTAAAGTCACAATATCATCAACTTAACATTTCTTAAATTCTCCCTACCGGCTCATCTCCTCCGTCAGCAGATAAGGAAGATTTGCCGGCTGGTTATAAGCGGTATTCTGCCATGCAATACCCTCTCTGTATGTTCTGTTCTCCAACAGACAAGGGAATACATACTCCGTGGGAATATTGGTACTGTAAATGCGGATTTTCGTATTATCCTCCGCATCCCGCACAATGAACTCCTCTCTCCAATCACCATAGATATCTGCTACAATACCGGCATTGGCCTTAGTACCATTGTTCAACTGCGTTCCCGAAGCCATCAGAATATTCACTTTCTTCTTATTCTCCCAATCCCACTTTTCCACACGCGGCACCAATTCATCCGAATTATTAGAATCAAATAACTCCATCAACAGATCCCCATCCCAATAAATAGAGAAATTAATGCTGGGACGGGAAATATCTGTGGGATTTCCATTGCAGTCATATACGGTCTCATTGCTTGCGCTCCACATCTCCGCGCCTTCATACCTGGGATCAATATCCGCTGCCATACCTCTGCCGATATCCTTCCCCATATAGTATCCCCACAGTATCTCTCCTGTCATTGCATCGTGAAGCTCCAATCCATATTCCGCCACTTTGTCCTCATGCACACAGAACACTTCCAATTTGCCGTCATGATTCCAATCACTGATGTGCATGGCATCCCCATGTCCCAAACCGGTGGTATACATTGCCTGCCCGTCATGATCCACTACCAGAGAACCATAGATGATTTCATCATAGCCATCCCCATCCACATCATTGATAGATAGCTGATGATTCCCCTGGGCCGCATACTCCGTTCCGCTGGGTACATCAAAAGCCCATTGCATTTCCAATTTCCCGTCAATCAATTTCCAAGCCGTAAGCGCCGATCTGCCATAATATCCCCGACAGAAAATAGCACTGGCACTTCCGTCATCCAGATAACCGGTACCTGCCAGGAAACGATCCGCACGATTGGCATAACCATCATTGCTTTCCGCTGCCGATTTGCCTTTCAGTCCCCAATACCTGGTATCATAAATTCCTTTTTCCTCATCATAAGGACCTCTTTCCGGGATGTACTTGACCGTATCCATAATCTCTCCCGTCTCTCCGCTAAATACTGTCAAATATTCCTGTCCCAGAACGATTCTGCCAAGCCTTCCTGTATGCTGTCTGAAATCATACCCTTCCGGTGTACCTTTTACTTCTGTAGGAAGGTCTTTCACACTAACTTCACCTACATGACCGGTTTCCTGCAGATTTGCATCAAATGTAGTTGAACCATCTGCTGTCTTACATATCAACTCCGCTTTCCCGTCCCCGTCATAATCCCACACCTGAAACTGGGTGTAATGGGCGCCGGAACGAATATTCAGCCCCAAATCAATCCTCCACATCAATGTCGCCTTTCCCGCCTCCAGGTCAATATCATAGGCATCCAAAATAGTAGTGCCCGTATAACCGTCATGGGCATTATCATGGGCATTGCTGGGATACCATTTTACGATAAGCTCCAACTGGCCATCCCCATCCAGATCACCCACCGACATATCATTGGATGTATATCGGGCCACTTCCCCATCCGGCATTGTCTGCTCCGCGGGCGCCTGCAATGTCAGCTCCTGATACACATCCGCCCATGCCTTCGTGGTCTCTCCCTGGGTGGAAATTCCTTCGCTGGCAGTCAGTTGATAAGTATCCCCTGCTTTACCTGCCCCATCCATATAGGAAGTACGATTCCCCGTATAAACCACTTCCCCGTTCCGCTCCAGCGTAAACGTAATGTCCGCAGAATCCGCTTCGTAACATCTCCAGCTAACGAAAATCCCTTCCTCCGATTTCACTGCCACCAATGCTCTGTCGGAATAAACTTCCGCAGGCGCATAGGTGCCAATAGAAGACAGCTCCCCATACGTAGTAGTATTCTCTGCCTCCTGCTCCGAATCTGTGGCTGGTGTTGCCGCAGGTGCCGGTGTCAAAGTCGGCTCCGCTGTAGGTGCGGCGCTGGCCTCCGGTGAAGGAACCGGTGTGGCATCCTGCCCCGCATTACTTCCTTCTGATAACTGTGTTGATATTACATCATCCGCCCCATTCCCACAGGCAGTCGCTGTAAGCATAACAGCCATCATCAACGCTGACAGCTTCTTTCCATGCTGTGCCCTTCTGCTCCGCATATGTATCAAATGCTCTTTCTTCCCATACATAGTATGTCCTCTCTTTCCTAATAGTTCTTTTTTATCCCCTCTGCGCTCCACATCTGCTGCTCATCTCTGAACAAGCCGTCATAAACAGTATCCGCATCCGATTCCGATATTTCCAGCTTACCGCAACAAGGAAACCGGTGCTCCGTATATGACCTCACAAGCGCATTCATCCACTTGTCCTCCAGGCCAATGACATATGCCCTACATATCATTTCAAAATCATCCGAAACAAAGCCTGCTATCTCGTCTGAATTCGACAAAGCATACGCTGTCTCGAATGCTGCCTGCCTCACTTCATCAATATCCCTTTCTGTTTCATCATCAAAAGAATATTCCTCCAATACACTATATACCCTCATCCACTCCGAATCAAATTCTACTTCATCTCTCATGCTTAATAAATCATCTATATTACCGGAAAAGGTTTTTTTATTTATTATTTTATGCTCTCTTATTTTTGTTATCAGTTGATGAATCATGACTATTCTCTTCTCCCAATACTTCTTCTATCGCCCCTTCCAATTCATCCAGTCCGTCTAAACTGATTATCACACTATAAACTTATTATACAGTATCCATCCCCCATGAACACCTTAGCATATATCAGACAATCATGCAGGTCAAAACAATAGTGTAATAGATCATGATCAAAAGTTTTGACCTGCACAATCAGGAAATCACGCAAAACAAATCAAAGATACAGCATCTCAGAGTAAGCCATAATAAACGGTCCGCTTCCCTTACCTTCATCCGTACAATAGAACTCCGGCAGTTCATAATTATTCTTACCGCTGGCATCCGCCCTCATATAGATATCTTTCAGCCCGTTTTCATCCAGCTTCTCTTCCGTCAATCCCACAAAAGCCTTGCATCCTGCTTCCAGATAAGAACTGTCAAGCCACCCCTTTCTGACACCCTTCAAGATAATGTAGGCCATCATCGCTGTACCGCTGCTCTCCAAACGATTGGTTTCCGTCGCCGGCTGATCTGCCAGATTCGCCCACAGGCCATTTTCGCTCTGATATTGCAACACACCATCCACAAACCGTTTCAGCGCCGCCTTCCTTTTCTCCAGATATTCTTCCGGAAGCACCTCCATCACGTCCACCATAGCCATACCATACCAGCCCATAGCTCTGGTCCAGAAGAAATGGCACACATCCTCCTTGCTGTTACCGCCATGATAATATAAACCGTTGGGCGCCAGCAATGCCTCCGCCACCCAATCCAGACGCTCCTGCACCAGGCGAAGCTGCTTCTCATCACCTATTCTCGCAGCATGATGCGCCACAAACGGCTGCAGCATATAGATACCATCCAGCCAAAGCTTATATCTTGCCTCGCCTGCCCAGTTGTGACGGTAATTGTGGCCCAGTTCCTCCGGCATTTTCTCCAGACAGGGCGTAACCCCCTGACTGTTTACATAAGTTTCATCTGTCAGATGTTTGTAAAGCTCTGCCGCAATTTCTCCATAGGCATCCTCTCCCTGAGAGAATCTTTCAAAAAGAGCCGCGGTTTTATAACAATCCGCTCCATGATAGTCCACATACCCCGCCATGTCGAAATCCAGTACCCACCGTCCGTCCTCTTCCTGCTTCATCAGGCTGTCCAGGTACTCCTTCACATAGTCATAATATACCTTTCCCTCTTCCGGATTCACTTCATAGATATCATACACCCCTTCCATGACAACCCCGGTAAAATAGCTGTAGTTAAACAGCAGTGTCTTATTGGGAGGGGTACGCTTCTCATTATCCCATGTAAAAAACTTATGCTGCGACGGCACCATCTTCTTCGGCACATTCTCAATAGAGCCTATGGTCAATCGATCTACATAATTACCTGCCTTCTCTACGGCAGCCCTCACACGTTCCTGTTCCATTTTTCTTCCTCTCTTTCTTCAATATCCTGTTACAATAGCAACTGCTATGCCCAACACTCCTGTAAAGTCACAATGTCACGAATCACACCATACTCCATTCGTCCACGTCGTCAATATCCACGGCCTTGCCTTCGTTTCCTTCCAACACTACATTCTTCATGGTCACTTTTCTGGCATTTCTGACGAAAATTCCCTGCTTGCAGCCCCTCTCGCAGCCGGTCATCATGGCTGCTTTTCCTTCCCTGGCATCTTGTGCATAGGAAATGGTCACATTTTCCATCTCCACACACTCAATCTTTGACTCCGGCAAACCATAGAAATACACCCCTGCCACATGACAATCACGACAGACCACATCATGGATGGTAATCTTGCCCACCCTGGGCGTCCTGTCATCCACAGGCAAAGCCTCTTTGCTGGCAACATACTCCGATTTTCCATCCGCACCGCAATAATAGAAACAATTAATTACAAAAGGAGACCTGACGCCTTCCATCAACACATGCTCAAAAATAATCCCTGACAGATAAGAATCTTTTCCTCTGCCGCGCCTGCTCTTCACCCGCAGCCCCCTGTCCGTATTGAGAAAGTGACAATTTTTCACAAGAATATTGTCCACACCGGCAGCAATCTCGCTGCCAATGGTCACGCCCCCATGTCCCCGCTCCATAAGGCAATTACGAATGACAATATTTTTAGAAGGAGTCTTGTAAGTCTTACCCATATACATTTTGCCTGATTTCACCGCAATACAATCGTCACCCACAGATAGATACACACCTGCAATCTCCACATCCGTACAGGATTCCGGATCAATACCATCGGTGTTATGTGAATTATCCGGAGACAGAATTTGAATATCCAGGAAGCGAATCCTTTCAGAAAAATAAGGATGCAGATTCCATGAAGGAGAATTCCGAATCGTAACACCCTGCACCACCACGTCCTTACAATGGTTCAGGAACATCATCCTTGGCCTTGCCGCCGGATCATTTCTCCTCTTCTCCTTATCCCACCAGTTATCGAAGTCAGCAGCGCCGTCTATCACACCCTGCCCGCAGATCACTACATCCTCCACATACAAACCGGTTATCACACTGGCATAGGTGTTCAAGGGACTTCCTTCCCAACTGGCGGGCAGAAATTCACTCTTTTCATCATAGCTTTCTATCCTGCCCGGCAGAATAGGCAACTTTGTCTTATCCGGAATGGCTAACAGAACCGCTCCCTTTGCCAGCTCCAACTGCATATGACTCTTCAGGAACAAATGGGTAAAACGATAAGTCCCCTCCGGAATATACACCCTGCTATGGGCCGGAAGCGCCATGATCGCCGCCTGCAAGCATGCTGTGTCATCTGTGACTCCATCCCCCTTCGCGCCAAAATCCTTTACATTTAAAGTAACAAACTCATATTCTGTACGTACTCTAATGACTTTGGAGACTTCATCCTCTCTCCTGACCTGCAATTCCATATCCGTATCGGGAAGCAGATCACCTATGGACAGAATCGCTTTGTCTGCTGTCAACCGTTTCACGCCATCTACATATAAATCATAACTTTTCGTTTTATAGTCTGCCGATTCCTCTAAGATCTCCAGGACAATATTTCTGGCAGTTTTAAAAATGACTCTTATTTCCATTTTCTGCTCTTTCTACTTTCTCTTAAAATTTGAAATCCTGTTATAACAGCTTCACACTAACATATCCGCATAAATGCCGCCCAACTCTCTTAATCCCTCTGCTACCAAACCGGCCATCTTCACAGCGCCTTCATAATGCAGATGTGTATTATCTGTCATCTCTTTGGTATAATTCTCATATGTCCCCACCGGAAAATACATAAACCACTTCCGGCTTGCCAGATCACCGGTGGCCTCATACAGCACCCTGCTCTTCTCCGTCAGATCGATGACTGCCAAATGCTCCCTTTCCGCCAACGCTTTTACGGCAGCCGGATACGCGCCGTGGCTGTTCTGTATGGTTCCGTCTTCCTGGAACAGTCTTCTGGACAAAGGTGTGATTAGCACCGGCACAGCACCCTTTTCTCTTGCGGCACTGATATAGCGCATCAAATATTCCTGATAGGTCGTATCCGGGTCCGTATGACGATCTTCCTGAGGCTTCTCATCATTATGTCCAAACTGAATGAATAGGAAATCGCCTTCCTCCATGATTTCCTTTGCCGGCTCAAACCTCCCGGCATCATAAAAGCTTTTGGAGCTGGCGCCGTTTTTCGCGAAGTCAAAAACCACATACTCCCTTTTCAAATATCTGTCAAATTCCTGTCCGATTCCGGTTTGCGGATACGTACCCGCTCCGTTAAATGCAACCGTAGAATCCCCCACCCATATTACTTTCTTCATATCTTCTTACCCATCCTTTCCGGCACTCTGACTTTGTCAGCCAGTATCCAGCTACTGTTCACCCACAATGCTATTCACTTAAGCAATCTCGGCCTCAGGATTTTCATGCAAAAAGCGTATGAAAACACCTCGCGGCAGCGACGAGTAAACCGTAACATTACCTATACTTATTATACCGACTTCAACAATAGAAATCAATCCTACGAAACAGGATAATACAATTTCGTCCAGTATCATCTTGTCCCCACTGACGATGCAGCCCCCGCAAGTAACTATGAAATTTATCGGCAGCTACGCCCTTGGGGATTTTCCTCCAAGGTTCGGTTCAATGCCAGTCATACCATAAAAGCTCCCCCTGCATACACAGGGAGAGCCTCATCACAATCAGATTATTCAAAGGTAACCTTGTAATGTGTTTCAGTACCATCATAGAGCAATTGTGTCTCGGACGCAATCTCTTCAAAAGCCTGCATAGGAGTCTTCTCTAACTTCAGTATCCAGTTAGATACACTGCCGATTTTATGACCGGTGAACATTCTGGAATAATCAGATCTCATGTCATTATACATGATCATCAGCATTTCACCGGATTCCTCATCACCCAGCGTATCTTTCATCTCTACCTCTAATACCTTTTCAGCCGGCTTACTGGTACGATTTGCAATTGCTACCAAAACTGCCGCAACCTCTTCCGGTTTCTCCACACCTGCTGCAATCATCTTCATATCGGCAGAGTAGGTAACACCGTGATAGTTCTCTTTGCAGACATCAGCACCCTGATCAGAGTAGTAGGGCCCAAGGGGATGAGGCAGCAATCCAAAGCTGTATGCCGTTTCCTGAGTACCCTGTGTCAACTTCTGCAGATCTCCATAGAAGTCGAAATAGAATACACAATGACCTGCCGCAAAACCAGCCACATCAATACCACCTTCTACCAATACGCTCTTGGTTCCGCCGTTGCCATCATCAACCTTCTCGGACCAGTTAGGCGCCAAATAGCCTTTCTCACGCAGGTCATAAATCCACTGCCCTGCCTGCAAAGTCTTCTCATCCGTTCCGGTATACACATGCTTACCATTTTCCAGGTTAGCGATAGTACCGCCATTAGAGAACACAGTCATGGGGAACAGCAGATTTTCCTTACCATATCCTGCCGGAACAACACTGCCGTCAGACTGCTTCATAATGGTTTCACACAGTTCCTCAAATTTCGCCCAGGTCCATGTGCCTTCTTTTACCATGCTATACAGATCACCCAAGCCAAATTGCTCTGCCAAATCCTTGTTAAATAAGAGTGCATTACGCAGAACGTTGGAACTGTTGCTTGTAACAAAGTTCACAGCATACTGCTTTCCCTGGAATACACCATAATCGGATTGTGCTGTCCATGGATTGGTATCCAGTTTAATAATATCGGCAATCTGAGGATCTGCCAGATCCATTACCATACCCATATCCATAATTTGATCCAGATAAGTATCAGATACACCTTCGTCCAGGATATCACAATAAGCCACACCGGATGTCATGCCCATGTACAAGTTCTGTACAATGTCTTTCCCCTTCATACTGGGAATAATTTCAAACTTGCAGTTATAGTCCTCTTCAATCTGCTCCAGAATCTTAACGATCTCAATGGTTGCTTCATTGGTATTATCGGGATCATCATTGCCATTGGCATCTTTTGCATAATTGTACCTGGTTCCAACAGAACATGCAATCTTAATGGTACGGCCATTCAGATCCATGGGCGTCTCTATGAAACCATTGTACTGATCTGCCAGCTTCTCCCCCTCGCTTCTGGGATCTTCCGTAGGTTCAGGCGTTGCTGTAACCGAATCACCCCCCCCATTTTCACCGGACGATGCGGAAGTAGGGGTGCTGTCTCCACTCCCGCTGTTCCCGCCGTTTCCGGTCTCATTGTTACCACAGGCAGCCATTGACAATGTCATAGCTGCTGCCAGCACTACTGATAACGCTTTTCTTTTCATTTTTTTCATACTCCTTTCTTAAATGTTTATTGTTTACTATATAAAACATGGGCGTCTCTTTCTCAATTCTTCTCCCTTTGACAACCCACATCTTATCAAAAGTAATGAAATCATGCAGCTTTCCATTTTCATCCTATCCGGTAATACCTGCTCTTGCAACACCCTGGATAAAGAATCTCTGTCCAATCAAATACACCAGCATGACAGGCAATACACAGAGAACTGCCGCCGTATTGTTATACTGCAATACCATAATTGCCTCTTCACCGCCATCCACATAGCTGGTCATATTGGCAAGCAGATTGGTTGACCTCTGGAACAACTGTGTATATGTAGTATCCGTCCACTGCCACGCAAAACCAATCAGGAAGACAGTTACTATCATAGAGAAAGCATTGGGCAGCATCACCTTGTAAAAGGTCTGGAAAGCATTACAGCCGTCAATAATCGCCGCTTCCTCCAATTCCTTCGGCATATTCTTAAAGGTTTGACGGAACATGAAAATATATAATCCATTTCTGATTCCCAAACCTGTCAACGCAAGAATGATAATAGGAGCATAGGTATTGATCAGATTCAGATTTCCATAGAAGAAACGGAATCTGATATACAATGGGATCATAATCGTCTGAGGCGGCACCAGCAACTCCATGATAACCAGGCCAAACAATAACCCATTGCCCCGGAACTTAAAACGCCCAAAACCATATCCTGCCAGTCCGCAGATAAACACCTGAATCACCGCAATCAATACAGAATAGAAAAAGGTAATCGGGAATGATTTTCCATACTGCAATTGAATCAACACCTGTTTTATATTGTTCCAGGTAAAATATTTCGGAATATATCTTACGGCCGGATCAAGATAATCTTCAAAGCTCTTAAAAGCATCTATCATCTTGAGCAGGAACGGATACAAAATGGTGTAACAACATCCCACCAATATAATGGTACGGATAATTTTCCAGCCAATACTCATAATCCCACTCAAAGAAAACCATTTTAAAAACCATCTTTTCATATTGAATTTTTTCTTCGCATTAGTCAAGATACGTCACCCTCTTCGATATAATTCCGGCAGCTATGCCCAATACAACGATTACCGTCACGAAATAAATCCATGACACTGCAGAAGCATAACCTAGTTTACCGCTACTAAACGCCTGTGACTCCACATAATCCATCACACCATAGGTAGGATTGGTAAATGTAGAGATAACCGTGTAGACCACGCACACCAACAAGGATGGGGTCAACATAGGAAAAGTAATCTTCCAGAATTCTTCCCATTTGGTAGCGCCCTCCATTTTGGCAGCCTCAAATACGGACGGACTGATGGACTGCAGCGCGCTGAGGAAGATTAATATCTGTACCCCGGATGCGTTCAGAATCCCATACATATTGCTCAAGACACTGCCGATGATGTTGGTCATTGTCATAGGCAGCCCCATAAGATCCATTAATCTGGTGATGCTGAATATGGCCGACATCCCCAACTGGTCAAAGGCGCTTGTGGATGCACTTTCCTCCATTGCACTCATGGCGTTAAACATGGCATTGGCATCTTCCATATCTGCCACAATGCCCATGGACAGAACCACCGGCAAGAAGAAAATCACACGGCAGATACCTCTTCCGGCAAATTTCTGGTTCAGCACATTTGACATGAAAAAGCTGAACAAAATAATGACTGCGGAATCAAAAAACATACCCTGGATGGCATTTCCAAACAAAACGATAAAATCCGAATCTGTCAAAAATGCGTCATAGAAATTCCTGATTCCTATCCATTTTGACTGTATATTGCCAAAGTCTATCTTCACATCACAGAACGCATACATTAGGGACTGAACCAGTGCCGGCAGGAAGATGAATACCAAACCGATGATTACAGGCATTGCAAAGAAATAGCCTGCCATATTCTTCTTCTCCGAGAGTATCATGCCCCTCTTTGGGTTAGACTTCTCTTTCTTATTTTGTTTTACCATAACCGCACTACCTACCTTCCTACAACCAGCCAGGCAAGTGCCTCCACAATGCCTTCAGAGGTCTGATATGCTTCCTTGCCATAGTTGACATAAATCTTTGTACCATCCTCATAGGTGACACAGTTCACATCCTCCGTGAGATGTTCATGGTTCACGATTCTTACATTCTGCAAATGTCCCATCTGTTCATTCAGATTTCTGTAATCCTCCAGAATCTGTTCTATCTGCGTCTTGTAATTGACGGAAAAAAGACTTTCATAATTGGTATCAATCAAATTTAACTGGTTCTCATAGATCAGAAGATAATTCAGTCCGGCGCCGCTCTCCACTGCTCTCAATACAGCAGTAACCGCATTTGGCGACTGGTTAATGCTCTTGCAGGTAAAAGGTATATATCCCTTCAGAACCATTCCTACAAAAGGAATACTATAACTCTCCATTCTCTGATGACTGGAAGATGTGGGTACATTTACGAGAGAATCCGCATACTTCAATACATAATCATTCCCCACATCAAGCTTCAAGTCATATCCCGCATTCACAAGTTTCTCCAACACCTGCGTTACCAACACTTGCGCCGTCTGCCTGGTCACACCCTCTTTTGCACTGTAATTGCCGTTCAAATACGCTCCCAAAGACTCCAAATAAAGCTTCTTGCAGCCTGTCTTGGCATGTGCTTCAATAAAGCTGGTCATAACCGTGTCATATCTCAGGGGATTAATCAGCCAGTCAGCAGAGGAATAATCGCTTGCCAAGCCTGGTATCACACTCTCTTCCCCTGCCACGACAGAACTCTTGGTCAAATACTTACTGACATCCTCCGTTTTTCTGATGCCATTGCCCCTTTCGTAAATGCCCACCGGATCAAGGCCCATATACAGTGTATCCCCCTGAGAATCAAGACTCGCTTCCAATGCCTGATAGCCCTTCAGTCCACCCAGTTTTTTCTGTATGTCAAAACGACTCAGGGCCTTCTGCTCCATACCGCCGTTTGCCATACCGGAATAAATCACATCCACATCCGTGATTCCGTCCTCATGCAGAATCCCCATAATTTCTCCGGCCTGTTCAAACGTAGTGACAGCATAATCACTGTCAATTGGAATGCCAAAATTATTAATGGTCTTCTGTATGGAACCGATGAGCTCCACATCCAATCCCCAGGAAGTATCATTATCTTCCCGTCTGGTAAGACTGCCCGTATTGACCAGATATTCCTGATAATACTTTGCCATACCGTTATAATCCGCTTCCTCTCCATTCAGGAAATGATATCTTATCGTACAATCCACATCTGCCACATTCTGATAGAATGCCAGCGCAACTCCCTGAATGCCGAAATCATCCACAATATTATAATCAAAATAAGGATATGCAATATTGTAATTCAGATAGGAGCTTCGTACCTGAGCAGTCATACCACCCACCGCCGCTCCGTTTTCCACTATGGCCAAAAACGCATGGTCGTCAGATTTAATACCGAATATCGGGAAGGTGCTTTTGATGGATTCACTGGTACCCTCCGTGAGCATCACCGCCTGGTCTTCCCCATAGAAAGGCACAACCACCCGATTCATGGAATTGGATTCAATATCATTCTCAATAATGGCGCCGCTGCCATCAGGATAGAAAATATATCCCTCTTCTTTCTCCGTAGAAGCTCCAAAGCACTTCATCAGCTCCACCTTGGTCAGATAATACCCATCTCCCACCTCAATATCCTTCAGATCTAATGATACCAGAAGATCACCGCCGGACAGCCGGTAACATATGGGAATACGGAAAAAGGCCGGTTTCACATTCGCCGCGTTCTCACCTAACTTCTCATTCTCCGCCGCCTTCACAGCTTCATCAATGCCAAGCAAAGTATACACTTCCAAAATATCATTGGTGATCTTAGCTGTCAGCCTGTTCTTCACAATATAAATCGTTCCCAGTTCTTCAATCTTCGGATACATCTCCTTATATCTCTTCTGGTCGGAAGCATTCATAGCTTCATAGGTGTATTCCGTATAATTATTGGCCAGATTTCTATATGTGATCATACTGATCGTACCCGCATCCATCATATCCTGAAGCTGCTGCAGATAACCTTCATAGGTCTCCTTGGTAAACACCTGAATCAACGGCGATTCATCCAGGCTGGTTCCAATACCGTAAGTCACCTTAAGCGTATCGTCCGCCACTTCCCAAGTGACCTGGTTCTTATCCGTAGAGTACGCATCCGGATAGGAAGACATACTCATTTTCGTCAGGGAGCTGGTATAATACTCCACAGCCACCTGGCTGCATATCACTCGCTTTGCTTCCGCACTGAGACTGTTCAGCGCTTCACTGTCCATCTCATGGTATGCCGCATTGGAGAATGTCAGTTTTCCTGACGTTTTCTCATATACGGCTATGTCATACTCTTTGCCGATATACAGCTCCAGATAGTCATTCTCCAAAGCAAGTTCAAAATCCGCAAGTACCGCTTCCACTTCGCTGCTCTTTTTGACCTGATTGGAAGAATCCGGATAGATTACCGCGCCATCCTTCACTACATAATCCGCACGAATTTCATTGTTTACCACATCCGTCAGCCCGCAGCCTGCCAATCCCAGGCACAATGCCACGGAGAGCATTGCTTTACATTTCTTCCATTTCATCTTACTCTTTGCCCTCCATCAATAGCTCACTCGCTGAACTGCTTCATCGATCACCGCTGCTACAAATCCCAACACCTGCTGAAACATGGTAAAAACCAGTATAATCAATAAAGCGATAACAATCATCCCCACAATGGTAAATGCCAAAACTACAAGCGTCCTGGTCAGAGTGAAGTGATGTGTCGTCAACATCCCTGTTACCAGAAGAAAAGCCACCCACACGAAAGACAGTGTCCCCAGCATGTCATAAAAAGTCTGCTCACGCAGGATAAAGATATTACTTAAAATTACCATAACAAACTGCAAGATAATGTATGGTACCAGAGAATACGCTGTAAACATCATAATATCCTTAAAGGTTCCTTTCCCATCGCTCAAACAGGTCAGACACCAGTTGGCAAGACACCAGGAAAAAAACAGGAACAGCGAAGATGCCACGGTTCTCAGGAAATTGTAATTAACACTTACCCAGCCAAAGAGATAACCTGTCTTCAAATTGCTGATGATCTGCACTAAGATGGTAGCTGCCAACAGGATCATCGCCGTTTTCAGGCTCCCTTCCTTCTCATACTTAATATCCCAGAACCCCTTGAACGGATGAACCGTCACATACAGAGAATACTTTAATTCCTTCCATGTCTGTTTCATTCTTCATCCCTCCCATAGGTCATAAGCTCACCCTTGACATACCTTCTTACCTTGACATAAATTCCCTTGCCTACAAATAACACTGCAAACAACAACACCGCCCCCACGATATACGGGAAATTCACTGACATCGTATCCTTTCTTATTCTCTCCTTTGCGTTGGAATAAGAAGTTCTGTCTTCTGCAAATTGATAGTAAGCCATGGCCTCTTCATAATTTCCGTTATTGTATTCCGCATCCCCCAACCCCACATATGGATAGGCAAAATTGGAATTTAACTCCGTCACTTGTCTCCAGCATTCATTGGCAATATCATATTCTCCCTCCTGATAATACCACTCCGCATCAATCAGAAGCTTTCCATAAACAGTGGGTTCAAATATGACCACAGAGCACAGCCCGGAATCCAACACAAAAATGTCATCCCCAACATAGTCAATGGCAATGGGTGTCTGGGTCTCTCCTTTTGCAGTACCTTTACCGCCGAAAGTATAGAGCATGATACCATTTGTGTTGTAAGTAAATATCCGCCCCCTGTTACTGTCCAACATAGAATAGATATTATTAGGCCCCAACCCCACATCCACAATTCTGGAAGGCCCGGAGGACCACATCAAATCACCTACAGGAGCATAATCACCCTGTCTGACCAGTACATCCGACCCCTTCATATTCAACTTCTTGATCGGTGTCACCGCTCCGCTTAGATCCTGACTTCCTATCGTAGAGGCCAGGTCACTTTCCGTCAAAGCGGAAATTGTACCCCAGATAAAATTATTCTCGTCTATCTTAATATTATTGTACTCTGTAGGCACATAAGTGGTCATAGCCGCTCTCTGAGCATCCGTATAGAACATACGGAGCAACTTGGTAAAAGCATCCACTGACACAGAAGGCGCACCAATATAACCGGTAAAATACCCCTCACTTGTAAACTGCATAATACCTGAGTTAATATTACGGGCAACTACATTGATACGACCGGCACTGTCCGCCACCACCCTGATAGGCAGGAAAGTACTCAACGTGGTTCCTACCAGATTCTCCGGCTTGAGAAGCTCAAGGGATACTTCTCCCTTCCAGTCGGACACCAGTACTCGGGAATTACCCGTATCCGCAATGTAAACCTTACCATCCGGAGCAACATAAATTCCTTCCGGCTTCAGCAAGGTGGAGGTGCTTCCGTCAGGCATGGTAAACTCCTGCAGACAATCCACATATTTCATGGTCCGGTCAAAGCGGAAGATAATCCCCAGGGAAGACTCCACAATGTAGATATACTCATCCGTCACACACATATCTATCAGATTGGCCAAATCATAACCGCCCACACTGCGCAGATCCACTGTCCTGGAATAATCATAAGCATCCGGAGATTTTAACGGAACTCCCCACTTGCCGTAAATGTAAGTGGAATTGGATGATGATTCGGTATAATATGCCTCCGCCTTCGGACAACTGCTCGCAAAAAGCGCCGCAGCCAAGCCCAATACCAATCCTAATTTTCTTAACTTCATATACTCACTCCTTTATACCGGATGTTGACATTGTCTCAATGACATTGGATTGAGAGACGATGAATACCAAGAGAGGTACCAGCAACATCACAATCTGTATGGCAGCCCCCACACCCGCACGAGCGATACCACTGGTACTAATCTGGCTCAACGCATAAGATAATGTTTTCTTTTCCTCAGAATAGATATAAGGGGTAGCACCGGTAGTCCAAAGACGCTGGGTTTCCAGAATCAGCAGGGTAGCCGTAGCCGGTTTGACCAGCGGCATAACAATCTTGCTGAATTTCATCCACTCGGAAGCACCATCCAAATCCGCACTCTCAAGCAGTGATATGGGAACCATCTGATCCATGAACTGTTTCATCAGATACAGACCAAGTGTGGAAGAGAACGCCGGCAGTATCAATGCCATGTAACTGTCAATCAAATGCAGTGCATTCATAATGAGATAATTGGGAATCGCCAGCACCGCACCGCTGAACATCAGGGAAGTCCTGATGATCAGGAAAATCGTCTTGGAGCCGGGAAACTTATACTTTGACAACGGATATGCTGCCATACTGGCAAGTATAATATGTCCCACAGTACCTACAACAGTAATCAACAATGTATTAAATATGTACCGAACCATCGGAACCCAGGTGTCCGACATTAAAGTGAACAAATCTCTGTAATTCTTCCCCGTGGGATTCACCACCAGGATATTGGGCGGGAATTTCCACAGCTCACTGGATGGTTTTAAAGACATATTCACCGCATAAATAAGAGGCAGCATCATCAACAGTGTAAAAGCAGTCAAAAACAGTATCATTGCGATGTCACCACCGCGGGAACGGGACAGACGCCCCAGGTGCTTGATTTTTTTCTTCTTTTCTGTATTCAACTTATTCACCTACCTTGTTAATACACTTCTGGATGAACTGGTTCAGGAAAATCATAAGTAAGAACAACATGGTCGCAATTGCGGAAGAATATCCCATCTCGTAACGAGTTGTTCCATAATCTTCCAAATGCTGCATAATGGTATGTGCTGAATAATTAACGGACGGATTGCCTGCCAGACCGCTGATAACACTTCCGATGTTGAAAGCACCGGTGATACTCATGACCGCACCAAACAACAACTGCGGCTTCATCAGAGGCAAAGTCACATACCACAACTCCTGCCAGCGATTGCGAATTCCATCCATGGCAGCCGCCTCATAATACTCTTTGCCAATTCCCTGCAATCCTCCGATAAAGGAGAGGAAAGAGGTTCCCAGACTTCCCCAGAGCACCACAACGATAATAATGGGCACCACATACTTCTCATTCTCAAGCCACTTAATCCTGGTATTAATAAAACCCCAATCCAACAGCCAGGCATTCAGATACCCCTGCGCATCACTATTGAAGAAAATCTTGAAGATCGGTGTCATACCACCTGCCAGCGATGGCGCATACAGAAGCACCGTCAAAATAACTCTCAACACTCTGGGCAATTCATTCAAAAACCACGCCATGACCAAAGAGATAATATAACCTCCCGGCCCGGTGATCATAGCGAACATAATAGTATTCCCCAAGGCCTTGATAAACAGATCATCCTGCATAAACATACGGTAATAATTGCTGAAGCCTACGAAATTCGGCTTCTCCAGCATATTGAAGTCCGTAAGGCTGAAAAATATGGAAATCACTACCGGACACACTGTAAAGACAAGGAACAGAATACAATAAGGCGCAATGAACAAATATTTGCTCTTATTCTTCTTCATTTCACGCCAGGTCCAGTTCAGATCCTTCTTCATCCTTTCCTTCAAGGTCAGGTTGTCATAAGTCACATTCCCTGACGACTTGCTGAGCTTAACATTTGCCATAGTTTCTATTCCTCCATTTCCAGGCCAAATTCATTCCGCTTAATCTTGATTTCTTCATCAATATCCGCAGCATTATCCAGTAGTGCCGATCGTGGATTTTCATTGTTGTTGATCACTGCCAGTTTCGCAAAATTCAGGTAACGGGCAGTATAATATCCACCTGGCACCTGAGGCATACCGCGTAGATTCTGTATCTGCTCTTCTATGGATCTCCTGTCATTTCCTGCCCAGGCAAATCTGAGAAGCGCTTCCGTATTCGCCGTATTATGACGGGCAGCGGCCCCCATCACCGCTTCGAGCTGCTCGCCGAATTCATATTGACTGTCAGCGCTGGTCCACCATTTGATAAATTCCCATGCGGCATCTTTATTCTTACAATCCTGCAGCATCAGACAACCCTTCATGATAATCGGCGCCACATTGTCAATGGTTCCGTCCGGCTGTTCGATACCCGGCAAAGTGGTCATTGCCCATTTTCCCTTAATCTCAGGCGCTGAAATGGACAGCAGATTGTATGTGGTATACTCTGCAATACCAATGGGCATCTCACCGGTACGGAAACGGTTCTCAAAACTGTAATCCGTTGCCAGACCATAAAGCATATAAAAATCTGTCCAATATTCAAAAGCATCCAGAGCCGTCTTGGTAGATAACGCGGAAGCCGTGTGCTTTGGTGTGTAGAAATCTCCTCCCATCTGATACAGGAACATAGAGAAACTCTGCATCCCCGCCGACACATCATTGCTGATGGAGCTTGGAAGTGCGAAATCCATATTCTGTGCCTGCAAAGTTGCCAATATCTCCACAATTCCGGGCCAGGTCTCCAGACTGGACACATCAATTCCCAAATCTGCCATAATATCCGTTCTATAGAAGAGCATTGGGAAAGACATGGTCTCCGGCATAGCATAAATACCGCCATTATATTCAAAAGGGTCCACTGCGCTCTCCGGGAAACGCTTTGCCACTTCCTCAAAATCCTCAAACTGCGTCAAATCATATGCGGCTCCACGGACAGCGAAATCAACCGGTTCCACCTGATCCACCTGCAATGCCAGGTCAGGCCCGCGCCCTGCAAATACTGCGTTCTTCAAAGTGGAGGCAGGAACCAATTGCAGATTCACACTGATTCCGGTCTCCTTGGTAAATCCATCCACAATCATCTGGTTCAGCGCCATGGCCTGGTCACGTCCACCTGTCAGGCCGGAACCAATCCACACGGTAATGGAATTTTCCGCATCCTCATCCACAGTAGAAAGCACACTGTAATCATCTGTAAATGAAGTAATAAAACCCATCACCTGAGATGCCAGCACATGAAAGATGGTATCATTGGTTGATTTTATTTCGGTGCCAACTTCTGCCACATAGAGATAATCCAACAGCAACGGCTGCATTCTGGCATTGTTGATCCACTCGCCGAAGCCTCCCACCAAATCCCTGTAACGACTGTAATTGCTTGCAATCTGATTCGGCTTGGTATACATTTTATGTACAATACCAATCAACTGCTCCAATTGAGAGGTCAGAGAACCGCGCTCCCCTGTCATTGCCATCATAGCATCACAGATGCTCTGGAGACGAGCTTCATCCTCCTTCAACTCCTTCAGCGTATCCGGCAGATACAATGCAATCTGATAATCCCTGTCCGTATCGGGCGAAATACTCAAAATAGCCAACAGTTCCAAGTTAATCGCCGATAAGCTCTCAAGAATGGAATCTGCTTCCGTAAGCATATTCACCATATCTCCCATGGTATTTTTTAAAGTGATGGTATGAGTGCCTGCCTCCAGATAGAAACGCCAGGGTTCCTCTCCGCCATCCTCTCCAAAGGAAAATGTCTGCCAGTCATCGCTTAGGTAGAAATGAACATTGCCGGCTTCTTCAAAAGGAAGCTCACCGTCTATGTAAACAGAACGATTGCAGTAAAGTCCCTGTGAAAAGTTCTGCATTGCCCGAACACCGATATTATAATAACCGCTCTGGGGCACTTCAAATTCCCAGCTAATCCACTGATTGGCATACTGCCAGGGAGTTCCGCCCACAGTATTCAGCAGCTTCTGTGTATAACTGTAGGGTTGATTCTTCGTAGATGAAGTATCTGCCTTGGCATATAATGTAGGGGAGCTTTTCTCATAGGTATTCTCTGCCTGAATCACACAGATACCATTCTCCAACGCCCCTGATACATCCTGCGCTCCGGCCTCACGGGTTGCTGCCAGTGTATCCGCATAGGATGCCGGCGCCACATCTTCTGATGTAAGTGTTATGGCAGCAATTGCCATAGGCTCCTTCACAGATTCAAGGGTTATGGTATGCTTACCTTCCGTAAAATAGAAGCTCAATGCAGGTGTATAATACCCCATGGAATCCGTTACATAGGCGGAAACCCATCTGAATCGTTCTTCCTGATCAGGACGGTTGAGCATTCCGCTGGGATTTTCCACCGCATCCACATATACTCTGGTGAATTCCACACCCTCTGCTTCTTCAAAAGGATACACCCCATCTATATAGAGATTCCTCTCTATATTACCGCCATATCCTTCGGCAGTATAATAGTCAAGTGCAATGGTATACAGACCGGCCTGCTTCACCTCCACGTTCCATGTGACAGAACCTTCATCAGAAGTAAGAAGTGCCTTGCGGCCCTCATACTCCTGTATCACAGCATTCTCGCCTTCTCCAGCCACAAGATCCTTCGTCAGATCCACTTCGATCACGGCGCCATGATAACCTGCCTCCTTGTACCGGCTGATATAACTTACATACCTATCGTCATCATAAGTATCCTTCGCCTCAAAAGACACGCCTGACATTCTCTGACTTTCTTCGCCGCCAAACATGGAAAGCAATGCCACAACAATCACAACGCACACTACTATCGCTGCAGCTTTCTGCCATTTTTTCAAATTACTCCACTTTTCTAATAACCCTGTTTTTTTCATTTAGCACTTTCTCCCAAACTTTTCGTCTCTGCTACAACCGTTTTATGCAAAATGATAAGTTACTCATCAATCTTTAATATAAATTTTATCATTTCTCACAGTCTCCGCAATGGTATATATTGCTTCCAACATTGCACGAATTGCTTTTTCGGAATTTCCGCTTTATCACATACTTTTAAATATACTTCTGCAACCCTTCCGCCTCTACAATCCATCCTTCCGGGAATCCGGGACAAGTTCTGTCACACCCTTCATATCCCTCCGCCATCATGGGAATCGCAAGCAGAAGAGAGCCATTGCCCGGCAGATACAAAGGCAGATCCTTTCTAAGCTTCTGACGATTATTGCCGCTCACCACATAATCATTCTTAGGGGTATCCTTCAACAGAATGTCTATTGCCTGTTCCGGTGTGTTCAGCCTGGTAGCAGTCATAGCCATGACCGCGAAATCCCATCCCCACAGAGAGGGATAATTCCAGCAATCAATCACTTTCTCAAGAGTATTTTTCATAATCTCCGGCTCCAGACGTTCATCCGCCAAAACCCCATAAGACATCAGCATGGACGGGTGATCATGATTGTAGACCGTATAGGTGGCAGGACATTCTTCATGTGCCAGATAAACACCATCCTGTGCCGTCAGAGACGCCATTTGGCTTCCGACTTCCTCCCATTTTGCATCCCATTCCTCTCCGAGTTCCTTTCCCCAACGCACTGCAATTTCCAGCGTACATCTCCAATAAGACACCTCAAATGCAGGATTCAATGTCTCTTCCGGCCTGTGACACTCCTGTACCGGAATCACCGGCGCCACCAGCTCAAAGCATTTCTTTTCTTCGTTATATACCGCAATATCCGCCATGAAGTCTGCCGACTCTTTCACAAGAGGCCAGTACTTCCTGCGGAATTCCTCGCTGTGATTCTCCCTATAACACAATTCCAGCATGAAGATAATATGGGGCTGCTGCCAGAGCAGCATGGGGGCAACCTTAGAAGGGCTGTCTATGCCTTCCAAAGCGATCATCTTAGGCCACCTTGCGCCCTGATAGCCATTCCTTGCCGCATTCTCCCTTGCCGCATCCAAATGCTCCAGATACCAGGGCAGACTTCTCTCCAGCAATTCCGTATGTCCCCATAGAGGCGCCCATGCACAGTGCCAGAAGTACATCTCCAAGTGCATTTTCCCGTACCAGCTATTGCATGTGAGTCCTGTCTCCTGGGGCGGCGCGGAACCACAGGAATTTACCGCCAGCAGGTACATGGAGAGAATAATTCTTCTCTCAAGCTCTTCCGCTCTGGGGTCCGGACTGTTATGAAGCTGTATGATTCCGCCCTGTTCCCAAAAATCCTTCCAATATATGCGGCTGCGCTCCTGTATCTCATCTGCGGAAAGGGTCTGTGCCGTTTCGGCAGGTACTTCCAGTGAAAAACGGATGCTCAGCTCCAACATCTCCTCCTCTGTCCTGAAGCTGACCTTATGCCCCTCCACTTTGGTCTGCGGGCCAATCAGAGCCTGTACCCCTTTCCCCATGGAAATCGTCACATAGTAAATATCTCTGTCCAGTGTGCGCTTCAGCACCAGACAATTCCCGGTTTGACGCAGAATCTCCGTACTGTGAAGCTCTGGACTGTCAAAGTCAGAAGCACTCTTTTGGTGAGAACCATAAGGAAATGTCATCCCAAGAGACAGCACTCCTTTTTGGAGAAGAGAAGATTTCACCTTCACGCCTATGGTATTGTAACTCCCCTGTGACATATTCCCATTATCACAGGCAGTTTCTACCTGACATACCTCTCCTTCCAACACGAATCTGCTCTTTATGATACCACTGTATAATTCCAGTTCCTGATGTATTTCACTAAGCCTGTCCGCCCCGATTTCCTCATTCTCATATTCCAGTCCGATTCTGGCCAGATTCAGCCTGTGCGGATTCTTCCGCAGCCACTCATAAACCTCTTCATTGCCCGGCTTAGGATTCTTGGGATAGATCACCTTTCTGCCGTGATAATCAAATTCCGTCATGACCAAATCTTTTAACGTATAATCGTAGCGCTCCCCGCTTACCGGCTTCGTATGCCACCCCCATTGAGACATGGTACACAAAGGGCAGGTATCCAAATATTCCTGATAAAGGCTCTGAAGCCCTGTTACATCCACCGTAAAAGCAAGTTCCCCATTGCCCACAGTCAGCGGAGAATCCACATCAACCGCCTCCAAAACCGGATTGTGCCGCGACACTAACGCATATCTGTCTATTGCCATTTTCTTACGCTCCCTTCTTGATTTTCCCATTGCCGTCATGTTCCTATCACCATACTCACCTGCCGGCTATCATAGTTATAATTTCGTCTGTTTCCATATTTACTTTCACAGCATTCTTCATTTCCGCAGCGCCCTTCATTTCCACAGCACTCTTCATTTCTGCAGCACTCTTCATTTCCATGCTCTTCTCTTCACAGCCTCCCGCATCCTTTGGACTGCCCTTGACACACCGCACATGCTCTGCCCAGGACGGCAGAATCACAGTAATATCCGTATGCCGCAGAGCACGAAGTTCAACATGAAGCTGCTTCTCTTCCATATTCCAGCACATGGAAATCACACCTGTCATAAACCGGAAATCCCATAAGCTCCCTTTACCCAACCGCTGCGGCAGTGCCGGAAGAATCTTTACACAATTCTGATCCACGAACAACAGACATTCCTGCAATGCCTGCACAATCCCCATGGCTGCATCCAACTGTACAGGAGCAGAAGACCCTTTTCCAAGTGTCAGCCCCATACCGCGCCAGTCATTATGTAAAGTAAAGAAACTCCGAAGAAGACATGCCTTATCCATAATGTCCAGACATTCCAACACCTTGTCCGGTCTCTGAAGTCTTGCATAGATACATGCCATATGAGACAGGGACCAACCGGTTTGCGCACCGAGAATTCTCTTATCTACCGCCTTCTCAAATGCCCTCACCGTCTGTTCATCCTCCCTGCCCCGAACGATCTCCGTCCCCGGGAACAGCGGATAAATATGAGAAAGATGCCTGTGATGATACCTTTGCTCCAATCCATCCTTCTGCCATTCCCTGACATCACCATCCGCCGTCACATCATACGCCGGCAGATGTTCGATAATATCCTTCCACAATTCCTGTTTCTCCGTATACAATCCTGTTTGCTCTGACACATCCAAAAGATTCGTAAACAGTTCCTTCAAAATAGCAATATCCATGGTTGCATTTTCCACAGAAGGACAGGGATGCGCCATATCCGGCTGCTCCTTCGGAATCAGATTTCCCGGCGTATTTTCCGGCGATACAGAAGGGTAAATCCGCACCATCCCCTTCTCATCCCGCACAATATAGTGTTCATAAAACAATCCTGCCTCCAACATAAAAGGAAGAATTTCCTTCTGCAGCAGTTCCTCATCCCCCGTATATTGATAATACCTGTAAAACATCTGCGACAGCCAGCCCGCACATCCGATCCAGTTCAGAATGACCGGAACAATCTGCGTTGGATAACAATGTTCCGGGGTCGTCCCCGCCGGCAGATAGATTCCCGGCATCCCGAATAACTTCCGGGCACATTCCCGGAACTGAGGCATTCTGCTCACATAATAATGAATCAATGTCTTCATGCTGTCCCCAAGATTGCCGGACAAAGTGTGCCAATATATCATCTGCACATTCTCATTTGCCATATTGTGCGGCCAGGGCATCTTATATCTGCCATGCCACAACCCATAAAGAGAAAACGGCATTCCATCCTCTCTGGTACCACTGATCATCAAATACCTGCCGAACTTCCATTGCTTTTCCAGAAGTTCTGCCGATGCCTCGTCTTCATATGCCTGGGCAATCAGGTCCTCATTGGCCGTATCCTTGCTCTCGGCCAGGGAAAGGCCTGCGCTCTCATAGAGAGGCCTGTGCAGCCGTATATGTTCTTCCCTGCGCGCCTCATAATCAAACAGCGCTTCCTCCCATGCCTCCTGCAGCATAGGCTTCAGCGCATACGCGGAAAACACCACCGGCCTTATGACAATCACCATATGAGTGGCTCCCGTCACATGAAGGATTCCTTCACGCTGCACCCCATTGCCATCCGTCCTGATACCGCCCAGAAGCCCATACCATGTCCCATCCTCATGCTGCGCCTGAAAACCAAAGTTCATCCCCTCTCCAAAGCTCTCCGGTGTCTGCGCTTCCCACTTTTTCTTAGCGTCATCCTCCCAGGTTTCATGACTGCGAAATCCCACCTGACAGGAAAACGGTTTTCCGTCAGAATGAATTTGGCAGAATACCAAATCCCGCTTTCTGGACACAAATACCTTCCTGGTGAAATGTGCGGTTCCCTCCTGCCAGGTCACTTCCACTTCCCCGGTTTCCATGTGTATGAGCCGGCGGTAATGTTTGAACATCTCCCGCCCTTCCATCTCAAGCACCAAATCCCCCACCGGAATCGGATTGCCCAACCTGGGAGAATATCCCTGTTCCTTCAGCGCATTGGCGCCAAACCAGTTCCCGCCCCAATAATCCCCTCTGTCAATGGCTTCCCTGGTCCGGGCAAGCGTCTCGTGCACATCCGGCAATTCCTGCCGCCTGCCCTGTTCCCACAACCTGGCATGGTTGACGGCAATCCTCTCCTGACTGATACCGCCATAGACCAGCACTCCTATCAACCCGTTCCCTGCCGGCGCCGCCTCTCTGTACATATCTCTATGCCAGGCTGCCGGAGAACGCATTATCAACGTATCATTCTGTCTATCCCTCATATTCCTATTTCCTCTTTCCCACACTCTCCATATATTCCTTAGGTGACATACCGGTTATTTTCCTGAACGTCCGGTAAAAATTGGAATAATCCTCATATCCCAGTTCGCGCCATACTTCATTAATCACCTGTCCGTTCTGAAGCTTCATCTTAGCGCTCAGGATACGCTTATACCGGATATAATCAAACACGGTAAAACCCGTTGCCCTTTTGAATTCGTGGCACAGATAATATTTGCTCAGATAGAATCTCTTCGTCAAATCGTCTAATGTAATCTTCTCCGCAAGATTCTCTGAAATGTATCTGATAATGTCATTGATTTTCTCACTATGGCCGCTGCTCTTATCTTCCATACGTTCAATCAGACTGCTTTCCTCATATGCTTTATTAATCTCCAGCAGCATATGAAGAAGCAAACTGGTAAGCTGAATACTTCTCTCCGGCAATTTGGCCATATAGTGTTCATACATTTCCACAAAATACTGATCCAGACCACGCTTTTGTACATTTTCATAGTCAATCTTGTTGCCCCTTGTCATATGAGCATTATTGTCAAAAGCGCTCAAAAGGTTATAATCTCTTGTAGAAAACTGCTGAAAATACTCTGGCCTAAAATAAATGCAAATCCGTTCATACGCCATTTCACTGTTGACCATAACACAATGAATTTCCTGATTACTGATCAGTAACACATCATACGGCTCCAAGTGATAGAGCCTTCCGTCAATACTGAAAGTCACATCCCCCTGAATCAACATATACAACTCATGATTGTCATTCATGTGGAGATAATGCTTCTGCTCGCCTTCCTGGGGCGGTGTATAACTTTTCCTCACTAAAATATTCTTAGGCCTCTTCATAAACCATTTCCCTCGCTACTTGCACTGTTGCAGCTTCAAATACTGCGCATATGCCATAAATGTGGCTGCAACCCCTTTGCCGTCATCTGTCTTGATGGGTTCGGACAAATAATACGCAATGCTGCCATCCCTTCTGCCTTCCTTCGGTCCAAGGCCTGCCACACTGCAGCTATCCTCAAGATGTCCGTCCACTAACTTCTGCGCAATCACCGCCTCCAATATTTCTTCTCCAATATGCTGGTACTTCTCTTCCAGCAATACTTTCAGCCTGCACGCTTTCAAGATGGAGGCCGCTACCATGGCAGAACCTGAAGTTTCCAGATAATTCCCCGCAATCTCCCCATGATCCACTACCTGGTAGAACAATCCGCTCTTCTGGTCACGATACTGGAGAATTCCGGTGATACCCTCCTTATAAATCTCGGTCAATTGCCTGAAATGGTCATACACCCAGGCGTCCATCTCTTCCATGGTATCCACCAGTGAAACCAGATACCATCCAATGGCTCTTAACCAGAAATTAGCAGAACAGCCTGTTTCCTTATCGGCCCAGAAAATGCTGCGGGATTCATCATAACCATGGTAATAAAGCCCCTTTTCCCGATCATACATCTTCTCCCTCACCACTTCAAACTGCCCGCAGATATCCACATAGCGATCCTTCTTCCCAAATTTGGTATTGCATGCCATATAAAAAGGCTGCGCCATAAACAATCCGTCCAGCCATACCTGATTGGGATAAATCTTCTTGTGCCAGAAATTGCCTGCTTCTGTTCTTGGCTGTTCTTCCAACTGCCGAAGCAGAAGCTCCATCGCCTTTTGGTATCTTTTCTCCCCGGTCTGCTCATAGGCAAACAAAATCGCCCTGCCCGGATTCACATCATCCAGCTTGTAATCCTCCCTCTTGTAGTGGAGAATTTCACCCTCGCTTGTCACATATTCATTTATGTATTCCACCACGAAATCCCGAAACCGAGTATTTTTTGTCGCCTCATAAAGTTGTATGGCTGCTATCATAATACATCCATCCTCATAATTCCATTTGTCCGTCCTTACTCTGCTAAGGTCCTTATAAAAGTCCTCAATGTACCGCTCCATTTTTTCTACATTTTCCTGTTTCAACATACTTGTCTCCATCCTCCTGACTTATGATAAACTTCCGGAATCCCCTTTGTCTTCACTAATAATAACACAAGCGCTCAAAACCTGCAGTTAGATTTAACTGCATCCGATATCAATAGTATTTACATTTTACCTGTAAAACAATTCCTTAGGAATTGCTCTATTTGCTCGCCACATTGCTCTTATTGCTTTTTTATCCTTGCCATTTTACACAAATCTTTTTCTTTATACCACACTTTTCCCATTATTTTTTCCTGTCACGCTCCTTTCCAGTGCTTTTTTCCCCGTTGGTATTTTTATCCAAAACAGCAATTATAGCAATTTTATGATATTATATTTTATGTCAGAATAAAAGAAAAAAGGAATGCACCAAAGGGGTACATTCCGAAACCGGATACGGGAACATTAATAGGAGGATTATCGTTATGAAACCTGTTACATTAACTACCTCAGGCAACAATTGTACCATTTCTAATGGCATTCTGACTCTTTGCTGGAAAGAGGACGGCACCATTGGCTCTATCGTCCTGAACGGCAAAGAACTGGTCTGCAACACCCCGGAGCGTTCCGACACGGACGGCAAAACCGTCTTTTATGTGGATTACCACGCTGCGGGCGCATTCCGCAAATACCGCACCCCTCATCTCAAGGTAATTTCCTCCAATGAGCAAATGGTCCATGTGGCTTATGTGGATGCCACAGGGTATCTGGCCATTGAATACCACATTATTATGATGCAGGGTGAAAGCGGCTATTATTCCTATGTGATCGGTGCCAACAATACGGATACGGAATTTGAGCTGTCCGAATTTCGCATTGTCTATCGTTGCGGCAGCAGGGTTTTCGACCATGCCTACAACAACGAACGCCATGGTCTGCAACCCACCCATAAATATATGGAACAATACGAGAAATTATTCGATGAAACCTTCCGGCTTCCTGACGGAGAGAAATACACAAACGGCGATGTCTATTCCAAGTATGATTATGCCGGATATTTCTCCAAGAATCCGGCCTGGGGACAATATGGGCATGGATATGGATTTTTTGTCATTCCTGTCTCCACGGAATATTATCCCGGCGGCCCCATGAAGCAAGAATTGTTGGTTCATTATGACGGCATTGTACTGAATTACTTTACCGGTTCCCATTTTGGCACCGGCGCCTTCCATGTTCCCATCGGCTGGAAGAAATTCTACGGACCATTTTATCAGTATTTTAATGAAGGTGACGACCCGGAGGCACTCTACCAGGATGCCCTGCATGTGGCTGCGGAGGAACAGAAGAAATGGCCTTATCAGTGGGTGGATGACCCTCTCTATCCCCTGGTGCGAAGCGAGGTCACAGGCAGACTGCTCTTCGAGGACGGCAGCCCTTGCCGGAACACCACTGTTATTCTGGGAAAAGACAGCCTGGATCAAGATGAGAATCACAGTTTTAACAACAGCCTCAATATTGAGTGTCAATCCGCAGACTATATTTATGATACCACCACTGACGAAGAAGGATATTTTACACTGAAACATGTACGATTCGGCACTTATGCCCTCTACGCCTACCAGACCGGAGGCAGCAACACAGAACAGCTACACATCGGCGGCCTCACAGTCTCATCGCCGCAGCAGACCCTTCCACCCATTACCTGGAAGCTGCCGCCTGCAAAGGTACTGTGGCAGCTGGGCAAAGCCACCAGAACATGCGAGGGATACCGTTATGCCGGAGAATTGCGCAATTACAAATGGACCGGACTGGTACCGGAGACGTTGCATTTTACCATAGGAAGCAGCAGAGAAGCAGATGATTGGTACTACGCACAGACCAAACCGGGCACCTGGTATATCCATTTTCATCTTGATAAGCTTCCTGCTGCTGCCTGCAAACTGGTGATTGCCATTGCCGGGGCAAAAGAGGGTCTGTTGAAAGTTCTGCTGAATGGGGAAGGAGCGGAGCACCTGATCAATGAGACCTTCCTGGTCAATGACGGCGCCATATACCGCAGCGCTACCCTAAGCGGACGTTACCGCCGTATTGAGATTCCCATTACCCCTGACAGGCTGCAAGCCGGCGAAAATACCATTCTGCTGGAGAATCAGAACGGCATGGTAATGTATGACACCATTTTATTGTTGGAAGAGGCGTAGCGCATGATCGGATGACATCCGCTCCATTTTCTATCGGATATTCCGATACATGGGGCCAAAAGCGGCACATGCTCTGTAATCCTGCCCTTCCCTGTCCATACCGAAAGCGTTCCATACGGCGGGACGGAAGATATCCTCTTCAGGAACATTGTGCATACACACCGGAATTCGCAGGATAGAGGCCAAAGTGATCAGATCCGCACCAATATGTCCATAACTGATAGCACCATGGTTTGCACCCCAGTTGTTCATTACATCATAGGCAGTCTTGAAGGGACCATTTCCCGTAGTCCTGGGGGCAAACCATGTGCAAGGCCAGGTGTAATCTGTGCGCTTCCACAAAACATCCGTCACCTCATCGGGCAGCTGCACCGTATAGCCTTCACAAATCTGCAGCACCGGCCCCAGTCCCTTCACCAGATTCAAACGTATCATGGTCACAGGCATGGCGGAACGGGTAACATAACGGGAGGAATAACCGCCGCCTCTGAAATATCCGTTGTCAGCAGCACACCATGAAGTAGCATCCAGACAAGCCTTCTGATCGGCCTCCGACATTTCCCAGAAAGGCTTCATAATACCATGCCCTCTGGCATCCTTTACCTCACCGCAGGCATCCAGGCATGCTGCACCGGAATTAATCAAATGCAGGAAGCCGCCTGCCTCCTTTGCCACACCTTCCAGTTCATAACCCGCAGCCTTCTTCACTGCCTCCGGACTCCAATAAGTGCGGACATCAGCGAAAATCTGTGCTCTGCCTGTCAAAAGTTTCATAAACAACATACCGATTCCGTTTAAGGTATCATTTTCCGTAGCAAGGATATAAGGCTCCCTGGCGCCGTTCCAGTCAAAGGAAGAATTCAGTATTGCCTCTGCGAAATCACCGTTGGGATAGAAATCCGTCCACTGCCTCTGTCCCTGGAAGCCTGCTGCAATGGCATTATGACCTGCCATTTCCTCTTCCCTTCCTTTTGGCAATTTCTGATTGCCGTTCATCAGGTCCTCGATGATACATGCCATCTTCACCACGAATTCCCAATCCTTCTCCTTCTGTTCATCACTCTTCTTCACAAACTCAGGATTCTTGTCAAAACCTTCCTTACAATTTTCTTTCGTCCAGGCAAGGGCCTTCTCATATTCTTGCACATCGTAGATACCTTCACTCATACGGCGAATGATTTCCACCTCATCCACGGATTCCATACGCATTCCCAGGTACTCTTCCATAAATGCCGGGTCAATGATGGAACCGGCGATTCCCATAGTCACGGAACCAATCTGCAGATAGGATTTGCCCCGCATGGTGGCCGCTGCCACTGCCGCCCGGCCGAATCGGAGCAGTTTTGTCCTTACATCCTCCGGAATATCCGTGGCATCTGCCTCCTGTACATCATGTCCATAGATGCCGAACGCCGGAAGTCCTTTCTGTGCATGTGCCGCTAATACTGCTGCCAGGTACACCGCACCTGGACGTTCTGTGCCGTTAAATCCCCATACACCCTTAATGGTCATAGGGTCCATGTCCATGGTTTCGGAACCATAACACCAGCAGGGCGTAACTGTCAATGTGATGGATACGCCCTCTTTTTGAAACTTGTCTGCGCAGGCCGCAGCTTCTGCCACACGCCCTATGGTAGAATCCGCAATGACCACTTTCACCGGCTCCCCGTTAGAATAGCGAATATTTTCCTCAAATAATTTTGCGGCGCTTTTTGCCATGTTCATGGTCTGTTCTTCCAGAGATTCTCTGACCTTCAAGGGCCCCCGCCTGCCGTCAATCGTGGGGCGAATCCCAATAACCGGATATGCCCCAATCAACCTGTTTTCTGCCATACCCTTTGCCTCCTGTATAAAATATTTCTTTTGGCTGCCATTTACCCATTCATTCCCCGGACAAACATGTAAAGCAAATATCTCGCCATATGCGCCAAATAACCGCTGACGCATTCGCCTGGCTCATCGCCTGCGGAAAGCAATGTACTCCATGACGCCAAAGTTCAAGTCCATCATATCTTTTTTTCCGGCAAAATACAATGACTATGGTTGCTTTCTTCTCCGCCATTGCCTCCGGGCATACGGTTTCATGCAGTTTATGACCTTATGAAACGACTCATCCACATCCAAATCGCAATAGTCCGGACAGGAGGCAGAAATTCTTGACAATCAACCATAGCAATGTTACAATAAAAAGCGATTTCGCATAAGAAAAAGCGACGACGGAAACAAGTAGCATATGAATCGCAGACAGAGAGAGCATCACTTGGTGGAAGATGTTTATGTGGATTATATGTGAAAACCATTCTCGAGCTGTAATGCCGAAAGTAGACGTAAGCATTACCGTATACCTGCGTTAAAGGTTATGATTTGATAGAATCTGAAGTGAAAAATTAAGGTGGAACCGTGCAATAAGCACCCTTAAAGATACATGACAAGTGTCTTTAAGAGTGCTTTTCTTATGTGAATTTTTCTTATGTGAATCTATAAACTTTATTCAGGAGGAAAGATAACATGAAGATTAAGATGAAGGATGGTTCCATCCAGGAAGCAACTTTTGAAGAGGAATTGGGAAGAAATGCCTTTCGGCATACAACAGCACATATTTTGGCTCAGGCAGTCAAGCGATTGTATCCCCATACCAAATGCGCCATTGGTCCGGCGATTGCAGACGGGTTTTACTACGATTTCGATTTTGACTTCCATTTTTCAGAAGAGCACTTCGCTGAAATTGAAGCAGAGATGAAAAACATTGTGAAACAGAATTTACAGCTTAAGCATTTTACAACAGACCGTTCAAAAGCAATGTCAGTTATGGAAGAAAGAAACGAGCCATATAAAATTGAAATGCTAAAAGACCTGCCGGAAGATGAAGAAATCAGCTTTTATCAACAGGGGGAATATTTAGAGATGTGCGCCGGACCACATGTGGCATATACCAGCGCAATTAAGGCTTTTAAGCTGTTATCTGTTGCTGGTGCGTACTGGCGTGGGAATGAAAAAAATAAAATGCTTACCAGAATATACGGCACATCATTTCCAAGCAGCGATATGCTGGAAGACTATTTAAACCGGCTGGAAGAGGCCAAAAGGAGAGACCATCGAAAATTAGGAAAAGAGTTAGGCTTGTTTACATTATTGGAGGAAGGCCCGGGATTTCCTTTCTTTCTTCCTAAAGGACTCATACTAAAAAATTTGCTGATTGACTATTGGCGTAAGATTCATACCAGGGAGGGCTATCTGGAAATATCAACTCCAATCATGTTGAACCGCCAGCTCTGGGAAACATCAGGACATTGGGAGCATTACAAAGAGAATATGTATACCACCGTGATTGACGAAGCAGATTTTGCCATAAAACCTATGAACTGTCCGGGCGGTATGCTTGTATATAAGATGGAGCCCCATTCTTATCGTGAATTTCCCATGCGCATTGGTGAGTTGGGATTAATACACAGAAACGAAAAATCCGGAACCTTACATGGTCTTATGCGTGTTCGTTGTTGTACCCAGGACGATGCCCATATTTTTATGACACCAGAGCAGATACAGGACGAGATAAAAGGTGTGGTCCGTTTGATCGATGAGGTGTATACAAATTTTGGTTTCAAATACCATGTAGAATTATCCACAAAACCGGAAAATGCTATTGGAAGTGATGAAGATTGGGAAATGGCGACAAATGGTTTGATAAACGCATTGGATGCTATCGAACTGCCATATGTTGTAAACGAAGGTGACGGCGCATTTTATGGCCCGAAAATTGATTTCCATTTAGAAGATTCTATTGGAAGGACATGGCAATGCGGAACAATTCAGTTGGATTTCCAGCTTCCACAGCGTTTTGAGGCGGAATATATTGGTGAAGACGGCAACAAGCATCGCCCCATTATGATACACCGGGTGGTGTTTGGCTCCATTGAGCGGTTCATAGGCATCTTGATTGAACATTTTGCCGGTAAATTTCCGTTATGGCTTTCCCCAGTGCAGATAAAAATATTACCTATCTCAGATAAATTCATCGACTATGCTAAAGAAATTGAAAGTATTTTGAAAAAAGAGAGTTTACGCTGTGAAATTGATAGCAGAGCTGAGAAAATAGGTTACAAAATAAGGGCTGCAAGATTGGAAAGAATACCCTATCTGCTTGTGGTTGGCGAGAAAGAAGTTGAAAACAGTAATGTCTCCGTCCGCAGAAGAGATGAGGGTGATTTGGGAAGTATGTCAGTAAACCACTTGCTGGAACTTCTTCGTGAAGAAGGCATCTGAAAAATATATCACTGCATTGCGGTGAATTACGAATCCGTTTTTTGTCATGCAGCTTGTAGAGCTCAAGAAATAAAATCTAAAAAAAGCTTGCATTGTATAAAATTTTATGATATGCTATCTAAAATTTTTAGAAAAAAAGTGCCAGTAATCAGATATGGTACTGAAACAGGAGAATATGATATGTTTAACCTGAATTTTGAACAATTTATCCCGTCCATTTCATTGCAGCAGATTTTTCACATTATGGTCATAACCTGAATTCCGACAAGAATCAGAACAGCGCATGGCCGTAAGAAGAAAAGTCTTTTTTGGCTATGCGGCGATCAGGATAAAATGAGAACCGCTGGGTATATACACAAAGTGTATATGACAAGGCGGTTCTTTTTTTATTCTGAATTCAAATCTTCCTATACTCACAAGCGATGAAGTTTGTCACAATGACCATGACAGCTATCGCTCGTAAGAAACTGAAAACGCAGATGCCCCATGCAATATAGCACCTGGGGACATATTGCAGAACAAAGTGCCGTAAACGGCTATAGAACAGGAGGACACAACCATGAACGTCATCGAAGCAGAGCATTTATCAAAAACTTTCCGTGTAAAACAGAAGGAAAAGGGCATGAGAGGAAGCCTTAAGGCAATTTTCCACCCACAGACCGAAGAAATCAATGCGGTCAACAATGTCTCATTTTCTGTTCAAGAAGGGGAAATGCTTGCTTTTATCGGCCCGAACGGAGCTGGAAAGAGCACAACGATCAAAATGCTCACAGGAATCCTTTATCCCGATGGCGGAAAAGTGGAAGTGCTTGGCATTGATCCCACGAAACAGCGCAGAGCTCTATCCTATCAGATCGGAACCGTATTTGGTCAGAAGGAACAACTGTGGACCCATTTGACCCCTTATGACAATTTCCGCTTCTTTGGTGCTATTTATGATATTGGGGCGAATGAAATTGAATCACGTATCGGAATGCTCTCGGACACCTTTGATTTGGGTTCCTTTCTGAATACTCCTGTGCGGAATCTTTCTCTTGGACAAAGGATTCGCTGTGAGATTGTGGCGTCACTGATCCACAGGCCTAAAGTACTGTTCCTCGACGAACCCACCATAGGGCTGGACCCGGTGGTAAAGGAAAATATCCGCTCCCTGATTAAACAGATGAATCGGGAACTGCACACTACCATATTTTTAACCAGCCATGACATTGGTGATATTGAAAAGCTCTGCAAACGTATTATCATTGTAAATTCCGGCCAGATTGTGTTGGATGACTCTATGGAACATTTGAAATACCATTATTTGAACAAGAAAATCCTGGAAGTAAAGCTGCAGGAGGAAACAGCATTGCCCCAGGTAAACGGAATTACCCTATTAAAACAAAAGGGCAGCCACATAAAATTGGAAGTGGACACAACGGTAATAAAAATCAATGACGCACTCCACAATATTGACACAGAACATGTGGAAGATATTAATATTTCAAATGTCCCACTGGAAAACATTATTATGGAAATCTACAGTTCAGAAAAAGTATGAAATGGAGCGTTGGAGCGTAGGGACGGCACTGGGAATCAGTCCCGCAGCGGAAACGCCCGGAAGAAATTTTCAGATGCGCACTTTGCAGATGCAAATTTCTTCCATGTAAGGGCGTTGGAGCGTAGGGACGGCACTGGGAATCAGTCCCGCAGCGGAAACGCCCGGAAGAAATTTTCAGATGCGCACTTTGCAGATGCAAATTTCTTCCATGTAAGGGCGTTGGAGCGTAGGGACGGCACTGGAATAGGAGGAAAAATAAATGAGAAAATATGCGGTTATTTACCGCTCCATACTTATGGAAAATCTACAATATGCCATGAACGTCATCATGGGATTTATCACTTATTTTATGATTGTATTTATTTTAATGCAGCTTTGGAATTATATGTACAGCAATCCCGCCGATCTGATCGCCGGATATTCCAGACAGCAGATGATATGGTATGTGATGATAACCGAAACCATCTGGTTCGGCACCAGGACAGCCACCGTAACCAATCAGGTTACCGCGGATATCAAAGGCGGTAATATCGCCTATCTGATGAATAAACCTTATCACTATACCCTGTATATACTGACAAAATATACTGGTGAATGGAGTATACGGCTGCCCATTTATGCCGTATTCGCCGCAGCGGTTGGTGTAATCATGGTTGGCCGTCTGCCGGATTTTCATATCATCACATTGCTTGCGGCAATTCCCAGTGTCATCCTTGGCATCACCATCCAGGGAGTCTTCAAACTGTGCATCAGCCTGATTTCCTTCTGGATTGAAGACTCCAATCCCTTCCAATGGATCTATGACAAACTGATACTGGTGATTGGAACCATATTCCCTGTGGAAATATTTCCCGAAACATTACAACCGCTTCTAAAGCTGACACCTATCTACACAGTTTGCTATGGTCCGGCAAAACTGCTGGTAGATTTTCAGATGGATAAATATCTGGAAATTCTTCTGGCACAAGTTCTATATTTGGGATTAGGTATCCTCCTCATGTTCTTTCTCTATGGAAAGGGAGTAAAAAAATTATACGTCAACGGAGGTTAACATGATAACGAAAATTAATATGTCAAAAAGAATTAATACGATAACAACGGTTAAAAACCAACTACAGGTATGTATGCTCTCCGTCAAATACAATATTATGCGTGGGATGCTCAACAGAGTCACATTCCTTACCAATATCATCTTTATGATGCTCAACAATGCCGCTTTCCTGATACAATGGATTATTTTATTTCGTCTGAAAGAAGACATCGGCGGTTATACCTTGCGCGAGGTTATGCTGCAGTGGGCCCTGTCTGCCAGCAGCTATGGTCTGGCCCATCTTCTGTTCGCCCGGGTATTTTCCCTCTCCGAACTGATTATAAACGGCAAACTGGATTCTTATCTGGTGCAGCCGAAAAATGTTCTGTTGGGTGTCATGACTTCGGCCACCAGCACTTCCTCCATTGGAGACCTTTTATATGGGCTGTGCATCCTGTGTATTTTCTGCTTCAGCTTCCGGAACCTTCTATTATTCCTGCTATTTACAGTAACCGGAGCAACTATTTTGACAGCCTATGCCCTGCTTATGGGAAGTTTTTCCTTCTGGTTCGTGCGGGCAGACATGGTTGGGAACAACCTGGTGAGCAGCATGGTAAACTTTTCCACCTATCCGGATGGTATCTTTAAAGGCGCGGTAAAATTTCTCCTCTACCTGATTATTCCCACAGGCATGTCCATTTACCTGCCGGTACATCTTATGGTAAATTTTGATGTGGGTCAACTGTTTATTGTACTAGGCTTTATGTTCTTACTTCTGACAGCGGCGATATTTACCTTCTACCGGGGCCTGAGAAGATATTCCTCCAGTAATCTCATGAATGCAAGAACCTAGACACCAGACTATATTTCCCCTTCTGCTCTGGCACTTAAGTATTTACGCACTGCCTTCACTCTCGTGCCTGTCTGGTTTGCCATCATTTCCTCCAGCGCACGTTCCCTGGCCTCACGGCTGGTACGCAGATGCACAGCTATCGCCACCACAAAGCTCACCAGCAGAAACATATAGAAACTGATTCCTCTGGAAATCAGCATTGCCGGTGTTACCATACTTTCACCGAATATAGATACAAATGCGGACACAAAGCCTCCCTCAGCAGCGCCCACCGCACCCGGCAGAGGCAGATTGCACACTGCCAATGTCAACAGTGCCTGCACACCCGCAACCTGAAGCCAACTACTCCCATTTAACCCGAATGCAAGATACACCGCCCAGGGTACGGAAAAAGCCAGCCCAAGCTGAATCAGACACAGCACCAGCACACGCAGCACCAGGCCGGGATTATGTTTCACACAGTCTGCGCCCCTGGCATACTCGGACAACTGATGCTCCAGCTTCTCATGAGCAGATTCCGGATTGCGAAGAATGCGAGTTCTGGTAAGCACGGACAACACGCCTTCGCAAATACGCCGTGTGGGGCCCGGCAAAAACATTACCATCACCATGCCCACCGTGAGCAGAACCATCATACCGGCTCCGTAGAGCAGTAAAAGTCCCAGTCCGCCGTCCATCCGGTCACGGACAGCCGGAACACCAAACCAGATTCCCCCTCCCCACAGCAAGGTAGCAACCTGATAACAAGAGGCAATCAGCATCATGTTCAACGCTCCGTGGGCTGCCGGAATCTGATCTTTACTCATATAGTATATCTGTGCCGGCTGCCCTCCCGTAGCAGAAGGTGTAATAGAACTCACATAGAATCCCACAAAGGAATATCCCAGACAATGACGATAGGGAACCTTATGTCCTAATCTGCCCAGGATTTGATAACTGCACAATGCCTCACACCCCACAAATCCCAACATCATCAAAAGTCCCAACAATAGAAACTGCGGCTTCAGATGTTTCATACTGGCCACCAACAGGCTGACTGGCTGACCCTTGAGCAATACTGTGCCCGTCACCCCCATAAGCACCGCCATCAACAACAATCCCAACCAGTTTTTCTTTCCCTGCATCATACTGCTACCTCCCCCCGCCGCCGGCGGATTTCCATTTCAAATTCAAAACGATCTCTTTTCAACTGCTGCTCTGTCCACTCTTGCGGGCACTCATTCCAAATCTAAAAATAACCTCTCACTGTTGCTTCCTTGTCACCATGGCAGACACTCGTTCCGAATTCCAAAATGATCTCTTTCAAACGGCTGCCCCCTGACTCTTAGCAATGACTTCCATCAATCCGTTTAAGCTCTCCGCCTTCATTTGCTCCTTCAACTGTCCCATCCGATATCGTGCCCTGGACAACCGCTCATCATCCATGAGAATCTCCCGAATCTCTTCCACACAATTCTTATTTTCCGCTACCCAGCCAATGCCTTCCTCCATAAGCCAACAAGCATTGCCCTTTTCCTGCTGTAATGTAGGCGGCCATGTCAAGATGGGAACCTGTGCAAAAATAGTTTCAAACAATGTAATTCCCCCTGGCTTTGTCACAATCAAATCTGCTCGTGACATATATTCCCACACTTTGTTGGTATAACCCACCACCTCAATATTTTCCCAACGCCTATTTTGGCGTTTGCGCCTACTTTGGCGTTTACGCCTATCTTGGCGTTTGCGCCTATCTTGGTCTTTGCATCTACCTTGGTCTGTGTCTTCTTCCTGGTCTTTGTGCCTATCTTGGTCTATGTCCCCCTCAAGGCACTTCCGTCCCTCAAGACGTCTGCGCAATTTCATGTTATGTCCCGTAATGATCGTAATGTGGGTATCAGGCAAACTGTTAAGAGAATCATAGAAATCGTCCGACTTAGGCAAAAGCCCCAAGCCGCCTCCCATAATCAGTACTTCCCGCTTTTTCCCTCTTCTATTATCTTTGGGAACGATTGTGTTCTGTCCTTGTACCGCTGCCGCTATGGTTGGAAATAGAGACAGGCACTTCACTTGTGTACTGATTTTTCCACAACTGTCCGAAAGCACATATTTATTTGCCACTGCGCCTTTCCTGTCACAAGACGCCCAGGAGAGACTTTCACTTGCCCCCTCACTCTTCATTCCATAATGAGCTGAAGAAACATTCCTGGCTGCCTTTCCATTTTCTACTCCATGACGGCTCAAGGAAGCATCACTTTTTTCTTCCTTTGTTTTTATACTATCCATTCTATAACAATCATGGATAGAAGGTTCTTTTACCTTTGTATTTTCCGTTCCGACATTACACTTTACAAAATCCTCCCCTGACTTTGCACTTTCCGAGCTGACAGGATTCACGGCAGAAGCCATTCTCTGCTTTATGCTCTCCGGTTCTGCATTGTTCGCGGCAGAACCCCCATTTTCTTCTGCTTCTTCATCCTGCATTCCACAGCGTTCTAAATGACGAAACTCTTCCCTTACCGGAATCCCGGTGACACATATCAGCGAAGGTTCCACTCCCTTCTTCACCAATTCCTGACGAACTTCTCTGCTGGCAACCAAATAGCAATCCGTGTTCTGATTGATCCATTCCGGATGCGAACTCACATCCGTAACACAAGTAATCAAAGGCAGATCCAGACCATACGCTCCCTTCCCCCGCGCTTGTTCCTTCAATCGCGACACCAACTGGGCACACAAAGGATGCGTTGCGATTACCGCATCCGGTTGATATTGATGCAGCAACTCCGCCAACTTATCCAAAAGTAACCCTTCAAAGGGCGGCCTGGCATCAGGATGCCCCATAGCAGTCATTTTATAATATGCATTAAACAGATGGCTTCCATAAGTCACCACCATATTGAATCCTTTATACATAGTTTCGGCGAGATTTGGCATTGCATAAGTAAGAAAATCCTCCACCTCCACCCTTGCATCAGGGAAACTGTGCAGCAGTTGTTGCCGAAGTGACTGAGAGGCACTCCAATGACCCATACCAAATTTTCCAGTCAATATCAAGATATTCATTGCACATTCACCTTCCCATACATGTTATAACTATAAATCTAAAGCGTGTTTGACCTCTCAAACACGCTTTAGTATAGCATCCCTTTCTTAATATGCCCCCAGAAAAATCTAAAAAATTCCGAAAGAAATCCACAGACATGTCATAAGAAATATTAGCTTTTCTTCATTTGTCCGCCGCAAAAACCCAGTTTTTCTGTATCCTGAAACTAAGAAAAAACAGTATCGTATCCACAATCACTTTCGCCAAAAGCATGGGCAGCAGGTATGCCAACAGCGAAACCAGTCCCGCACTGACCAACATCTGTCCCAGAAACAGTATCATATACCGGAATATCTCCCCTCCCACCGGCATACGACTTCGGAAACTAAAACGTCGATTCAGCAGAAAATTAACGATACCTGACCCCACCCTGGCCATGGCTGTGGCAAGGAAAATTTTCTCTGTCTGCGCAAACATCAAAAACAAAGTAAACAGTGCAAACAGCAGACAATCCACCACTGCCCCCGCCAGAGATGCCAGCAAAAACCGTACAAATCTTCCATAGACCCGGATAGAATCCGCCACAGGCCGAAAATGAGATGTCCGGTTCTTCTCTTCATACACTGTCTCAATGGGCACCATATCCATTGGTGCCTTGCGTACTGCATCCATCAGGAAGTTCATCTCATATTCATACCGCTCCCCCTCTTCTGAAAGCGCCAGCTCCAAAAGCGGTGCGGGAATTCCTCGAAGTCCGGTCTGTGTATCCGGACAGGCAACCCCACTGATCAGGCGGAAGAATACACTGGTGATTCGGTTTCCAAATCTGCTGCGGGTCGGCACATCCTCACCGCCAAAATCCCTCACTCCCATAATCAAAGTATCCGGCTTCTGCACAAGTGCCTGAGCCACTTTCAAAATATCTTTCGGCAAATGCTGTCCATCGGCATCCGCCGTAATATACCCCTGCTCCTTCCCCCACTTTGCAGCGGCCTCACCTAACGCCGTCTTAATTGCCGCACCCTTTCCCTGATTTATCTCATACTGTACCACCATACATCCAAGTGCTTCCGCCTCATGGAAAATCTCAGCATATTCCGGCCCGCTGCCATCATCCACCACCAAAATCCGTTCAAATCCCGTCTTCTGCAGCTCCTGTATCAAACGAATCATCTTATTTTCCGGCTGATATGCTGGGATAATAATAACCGTTTCCAAGGCATTCATTCCCATTACCTCTCTCTTTTCTGAAATCAGCGGCATGAGATGTTGTCTTATACCACCCGTCAGCCATTCTACCACATATACTGTCTTTCTTCAAGTGGAATGCTTCGGTGTACACCACTGTGTATTATGAAAAAGATTCTCTTATAAGCTGCCAGGTAATATATTTCAGCGCTGATACATTGCATCTTTCTCTTTCCCATTCCTGTTCCGGAAATCTGCTTTCAAGTTCTTTCAGATACTTTCCTATACATTTTTCATCTATCTCCAAATCTTCACGAGTTGTTTGATATGCGCAAAGTAAATACTTTCTGGGAATCATTCTTCCCGTTATACTTAACCGTTCAAAATTTGTATCTAATTCATGCTGCATTTTTTCGATAATTTTCTTCTTCATACCCGACACCGCAATATTGATATCAGCATCTTCAGGTAAAACTGTTCTGCAATAATCTTCTATTTCACTTGTTAAACTATCTACTAATTTTCCATATATATATTCCTTAATGTCGTACGCTGTTTCCATCAGATCAATTGCCGCATCTCCAACATGACCTCCTCCAACTTTGGGTGTCGTCAGTCCGCCCCTGGCTCCTACAAGCCCGCCATAATATACCCCCTGTATTTTACCTGCCAAATAATTTGGCAAATATCGATACAGGTTATTGTAATATCTACATTGCAAGTCTCTCATCTCACCGTCAAAATACTCATCAAATATAGCCTTCATAATATCTGAATGATTTCCCATGATTTTATTAATACATTTTGTTGCCTCATCAATATCTTCATAATATTTCACGATACCCTTAATAGCCTCATCCAAAACACCCACTGCACTTTTTCGATAAATATAACCATCCTCATCTAATCTCTTTTGTGCAATATTAGCTAATAACAATTCCTTATAATGCTTATGTGCGATTTCTACCTTATAATCTGATGAGTGTTCATTCAATCCAAACTCATTCAGCAAATCCCTGATACTATCAAAGCCGGAAAAAAATTCATCACTTAATACTACGTCACAAACCTCAGTATAAGTCTTATTCTCTTCCTTTGCCATTTCCTTTGTGAATGATGTATCCCGCAGAACCAGAAATGTAGGATACTTCATGAGCAGTTCCCTGATCAGCGGCCCATATATCCCCTTCACATTCTTTTTATTTAATGCATTCGCATTTGCGATACTCATAAATACACAAGCATCAATACCACAGATTCCTCTGTCATCTAATAATTTTTGTATATAATCTTCTTCCTTCCACTCTACTGAAAATTCCGGATTTTCGTATTCTTTATTTTCATTTTGCTCTTTCTTGCTGTGCTTCAGAAAACTTACCATTTTATCTTCTGTTTCATCCAAAAATCCTCTTGTATCCCTTATACAAATACGATTTGTTTTATATCTTCTTAATATTTGGCATGCTTCCTTACTCGCACCACCCGTTAACTCAATAAATGAAATGATACCTGATTCTGACACCGCTTCACTGTTTATTATAATTTCCAACACGTTTTCAGGCTCCATATTTTTAAGCTTGTCTTTACATACATTGCTACACAAAACTTCAGTCATTTCATCCGATTCCTGAATTTCAAAAAAATCACTTAATATTTTTAATGCCGCTTTCTGCTGCTTTTGCCTGTTTTCTTCCAGCACCTCCCTATTCCAGCCAATATCGCTTACAACCAACTTCGCTGTTTCATCTTCAACAAGTATATAGTGTGTTGCAATTTTCGTCTGTCCTTCATTATTTCGTTGAAAAATAGCCGTTAATTTTTCTGTTATTTCTTCTGAATACAAATTTGCTATCCAGGTACTTTTACCAGACATAGACTCTCCTACAACTGCAATATCAAAAAAATTCTTCTCCATTTTTAATTCCCCTTTCTTACAATTCTTTCGTTTTCCACATTCTTCTGTTTTTTATTTCATATATCATAAGTTTCCTGCCAGAAATACCTATCACATATGGACATTATTCTACCATATATACTTTTACTTTCCCATATGTTTTCCTTAAATCTCAAAATTTTGCTACACAATTTTAATATCATATTAGCGTTGTTTTTCATAGAAAAAGGCTCCCAAGAAACCTCCTGGAAGCCTTAAATTCACTGTAACAACATTAATTATAGTAACAGCAGTCCTGCCAAGTCCGCCTGCTCCATCACATCATAAATCATGACATCCTCTACTATCCCCGCAGCTTTTTCACTGCCTTTTCCGCAATCAGACATTCTCCATGCTCTCTTAACTGCAATGCCTGATCTTCATGGGCCGCATAAAGGGCACCAAATTCCAATGCCTGAATACAAGCCCTGCTGTATCGCTCATAGGAGGCACGCCCTTTCAGAAGATACAAATAATACAACCCGTTCATCTCATACAATGCAGACTCTACCTGCAAGTTAGACGGTAAAGCAGCCGCATATTCCATCACCTTTCCAATATCGGAGAAGACAAACACCGCAAAACCCGGCCGGTTTTCCTGCTGATTCCGGGATGCCATGCCCCCGCCCTGCATACTATCCACACCGGCTTCCGGCAGAGCCTCTAATGTTTCCGCATTACCTGCCTGCCCCAGCTTCTCTCGGGTTCTTTGCAGTATCCGCTTCATTTCCTTCAAACATTCAATAAACTGATCCCCTTCCTTAATCTCCGGGTCCCTCTCGGAAAAGGTGAGAATCAAGCCCTGGTCAGGCAGCATCATAATCTGAAGATCAAATGCAAATTTCGGCGGCTTATAACCCACCAATTCCTCTGCCTGCTCAATAATCTCCTGCACAATCTCTCTTGCCTTATCACTGCGCAGAATAAAATCCTTATAGTCAATATCGTACTCTTCCAACTCTTCATTGGACAAAAAACACTTCACTGTCTTGTCATCCACACGTTCTATCCTCATACTAACTCCCATCTGTGCGCCCCCACGCACATATCATCCAAGGGCATCCTCCCATACTGTAACCATAGGTGAGATAAAATCTGCCTCAGCAACAGTTCTATCCTTCACACCTACCACTATGATAACATAGTATTCAGATTTTTTCAATTATATAAGTTTTCCAACTGATAAAATCCTCCTGATACAGTTATACCACAAAATACTCCTATATGTCAAAAAAACATAAGTTATAAAATATTTTTCCAATAATTAACGATAATCATATAAAAATTATTGACTATCATAAATTTATGTCCTATAATCGTTATATAGGAGGTGCAAAATGAAAATGATATCAAATCAAGAAAAAATTGTTAATGTAAGTAAAAAACTAACTGTTATTCTCAAGCTGGGAATGATTGTATCAAGTATTGTAATCATGTTAGCATTGTCTGCGATTTGTATTTTGATGTTTTCGGGTGAAAATATGAGATCATCTTTTCTTGCTGCATTTCATGTCACGGCAAACAATGGAACTACTATAAGTATTGCTCCGAAGTCACTTCTGTTCATGTTTGTTTTTATGCTGATAGATACAGTACTGATATCATTCATTGTATTTTATCTTCATGCGATTTTTCATGATATCCAAAAAGGTTACACACCATTTTTACATCAAAATACCATACGAATTAAAAAACTTGCAATCATAACTATTATTTTAAGTATTGTGGGAAGTTATTCTGACGCATTGGTAGATTATTACACCATTGGAGAATTGACTTGGAGAGTTAATGTTGTCGGACTGATAATTGGTATGGTAATTTATTGCATTTCCTACATATTTAGCTATGGTTGCGATTTACAACAAGAATCAGATGAAACTTTATGAGGTGATGACGTGCCAATTATTATGAGATTAGATAGAGTAATGGCAGATCGAAAAATGTCTTTAAAAGAATTATCAGAAAAAGTGGGTGTTGCCAATGTGAATTTATCCAAAATGAAGACAGGAAAAATTAGTGCAATCCGCTTTTCAACTTTAGAAGCAATATGTGATGTCCTTGATTGTCAGCCAGGAGATATTTTGGAATATAAAAGAATAAAGGGAGATTAACATGAAAATTTGCGGAACTGTTATCGCAATACTCTATGCGGTATTAATGCTGTTTGCAGTAATAAAAAACAAGTCAAAAAATATATCCTCCGCACTCATAGCAATTGGAGGGTTGTTCATTCTGGCATACGCATTGTTAAACATGATTTGGTGCAAAAATTTAATTATCATTTTGATTATCAGTATGATACTTATTTCCGTTGGTACACTTATCAATGGGATAAAGCAAAATAATATTCATATTCATCATCATATGATTCGTCTCATTGTTGAATCTATTATCATTGCAATTTGCTGGATAGGTACATGAATAATAAAACGGAATGGAATCGACGAAAACCCGCCCTATCCGGCAATCCCACGCCGGATAGAAGCGGTAATTTTTTTACGCTTCAAATATTGCAGTACAACTCATTCTACCTAAATCAATCATGTCTTTCATCACTGTCATACGTTTCACAGAATCGTGCTGAAAAGGCCGGTGCCTCACCTGCCGCATACAAATGAGAAATATCGCCGAAGGCACTTACTCGGAACACTGCCTTGCCCTTTCTGCGCTCTTCCGTGACAACCGTAGTCACAGACGTGGGCGCAGCGCAAGTGTGATGCCAGAGTATCATAGGAGACACATTCATAAGATGGCTTAAAAGCACACATTCCAGACCAAAATGGCAGAAGAACACAATGGTATCTCGATTTGGCCGTTCCACTCTGTAATACTCCCCTTCTCTTACATACCCATGTTCTGCCAGCAATGTATCAAAACTATGAATAATTTTCTGATAGGTCTCGCCCACCTTTCCATCCCGCATAATTTCCGTTTCATACCACTGATCCCGCCGAAAATATGCCGCTTCTGCCGTCCAGTCCTCCGGCAGCCAGTCCCAGGAAATTTTTTTCATTTTCGTATTATCAGGCCGGTTAATCAACGGCGGAAATTCTCTCAGCCAGTCACAGGTAACCGCTGTTCTATCCATTTTCTCTAAGGTAACCGCTGCCGTGTCCCTTGCTCTGCCAAGAGGGGAACAATAAAATTTTGCCACATCAAGTTTTGAAATCCGTTCTGCCAGCAATTCTGCCTCTCGCCAGCCCTTCTCTGTCAGGGAATCCTTCTCATAATCCGGGTCCCCATGTCGTATCACCAATATCCGCATATTTTTCTCCTATTCCATTGCCGTTTACAGCAATTTTTCCCATCCTTCACACTTATCCCAGCGCCACATCCAATATCATCATCATAGCGAAGCCCACAGCCACACCAATAGTACCAATATTAGTATGTTCACCTGCCTGGGCTTCAGGAATCAATTCTTCTGTCACTACATAGATCATAGCCCCTGCCGCAAAAGCCAGAAAGTAAGGCAGTATCGGCACAATCTGTTCTGCCAGCAGAATAGTCACCACTGCCCCTATTGGCTCCACCACGCCGGATAACACACCAAACCAGAACGCCTTCGGCCGGGAAGCCCCCACATTTCTAAGGGGCATGGAAATAATAGCTCCCTCCGGAAAATTCTGAATGGCAATGCCTATGGCCAGCGCCAGCGCTGCTGCAAGGGTCATACCGGTTCCATCTGTCATCGCCCCTGCAAAAGCTACCCCCACCGCCATACCCTCCGGCAGATTGTGAAGTGCTACCGCCAATGCCAGCATGGTAGTTTTCTGCAAATTAGATTTCACACCTTCCGGTCTCTCATCATCTATATGAAGATGCGGTACCAGGCTGTCAAGCAGCAGCAAAAAGCCTACACCCAGCAAAAATCCCGTCGCTGCCGGAAACCAGGCCTTTCCCCCCTTCTTCTCCACCAACTCAATGGCAGGAATCAAAAGCGACCACACAGATGCGGCAATCATAACACCGGCGGCAAAACCAAGCAATAACTTTTCCAACTGCGGATTCATTTTCGCTTTCATAAAGAACACCATAGCCGCTCCAAGGGTGGTACCCAGAAAAGGAATTGATAAAATAATAAATTCTTCCATGTTTCCTCCAATCCGGCCGCAATTCACATCTGCAATATCCATAACAGCTCATCTTTTGGCATCCTTTCCTGAATACATACTTACTTTATACAGTACTTCTTTATTCAATGCCAATCTGTGAATCGCAACTTCCGTCCGCACATTGCGGCATACACAATAAAATCGTCAATAACCATAGTATGCGACATTGCATGTTCAAAATACAATATGCGACAAGAAGATTTTATTTTTTATAGCTATATTCCTTTCCAATTTACCAACATCCTGTTTTCAAATGTTTTATTCTGCCATCCTTTCCTTCACACTTACTTCCAGGAAATGCAGCATGGTCGTATTCTGCCAGCCACCGGTGCCAGGCGTACCGGTATGCCATATGGCAATTCCGCCGTAAGAATTTTCTTCTATCTCCACCATCATATCCGCCACAGCCTCATATCGACATTTTCTTTCCATGGCGTCCACCATCTTTGACTCCCCATGAATCATCAAACGACCACCCCTGGCTGATAACACAATTTCGCATCCCGTACAATAACAGGAGGTCATGACTCCTTCCTTCAGCAGCCGCACCTCTCCATGGTCATACTGTACCGGGACAAACCGGACACCATCAGATGCTTCTTTTGTTCGGACTATCCGCACTCCATACCCAGTTAGTGATAATGTATCAAACTTAATACAAATATCCATATACTGACCGGCACTGCCAAATCCCTGTCCGGCTGTCTTGGCCGGGTCTGCCAGAAGCCGCAGCCTCATATCTCCATATACGCCTTCCACCGGTGTATATAATAACCTGGCCCCCTGCACATTCTGATATAATCCGACACCTACACTTCCATTCCCTGTCTGTCCATACTTCCATGGCTCTCTGGCATGCTCCCTGCTACACTCTCTGCCATACTTCCCGCTACACTCTACGGCCTGCTCTCTGTCATGCTCACCGCCATACTCTCTACTATCTACCTCTGCCCACTTTGCGAAATTCAACGTATCCCCAGGCCGCCGACAATCCACCGTCCAAAAACCAGGGCGCACCTTCTCCTGTGATATTGCAGGCATATTGCGAAAATCCGTAGATATCATAATCTTTTGGATACCATCTTCTGTCTCCCACTGCTTTTCCAAAATATCTTCCTCGAAGACCGGCCTTCCGGAAACCAACACCACCGCCTCCCCTTGCCTGCTGCGCATATGGCATGGAACCATTTTCGCCATCAGATGATATCCCACATCTCCGTCTGTCAAGGGATATGTCTGCAATGGTTCATTCTCTCTGGTCACCGCAGTTAACACAGGATTTCTTCCCTCCGCATCTTCACAGCGATACCAGGAAATAACAGACCTGTCTTTATACCCCTCCAAAGCGAGCCTGTAACGGATACAACAGCTTCCCTTTTCTTCCTGTATCATCTCCGGCGCCTCTAAAAAATCCGGTGCCTCCATAAGCTGCGGATACACTGTCAATTCCACTGCCCCTTCCAACCCCTCCGGTGTGGCAGCCAGAACCAACACCTTTCGCTCTATCTCATCATCATTATCCCCTTCTGCCAGACAACTTCCATCACCATATTCCGTCAATTTTATATACGCCTTATCCTGTTCACTGACCTGGTAGGAAATCTGTACATGCTCTGCCTCTTTCCCATAATAATAAAAGGCCCTTGCCCGTAATACGACTCCTTCTTTTCCTATGATACTAACCCTTCCCGCCTCCCCAACAGCCTGTTCCGATACCCTTCCGACAACCTCCACCCTGAGCAGCGTAGGTATCCTGTCTTTTCCCGCCTCCACAGCATATGCCTTCATTTCCATAGGGTCCCACCCATCCATGCCTCTTAACAAATTAAATGTATTATAGACAATGCCCTCTTCCGTCTCCAGACGATATCCATACAGCAATTCCTTCCCTTTCATGGAAACCGTTTCCGGTGCACCCTCCCCACCGATAGAAATCAATTTGCGCGAGGAATTATGCGCCTTTACAAGCAAGCCGGACTGCCAACGATTAACAGAACTTTCATCAAACCACATCTCATATTGATAACATTTTAATCCGGGACGGGGATATTTTGTCCACGCAATCCGAGACTCCGGCTCCCGCATCTCGTTCGCTTCGCACCAATATTCGCAATCCACCACTGTCACCGGACCGCTTTCCTTGGTAAAATATTGTTTTCGTTCCATCCCGTCCCCTTGGGTTCTGCCCTGAAACCGGCATCCGAGGAAAACCGCACCTGAATCCCTGGTGTCATACAATGGTCTGCTCCCATAAAACGCAAAATCGCATCCCACATACACCGCCCTGCCATTTAAAGCATCATCCGTACATTCAAAATGACAATGATCATATAGGCACCTCTCACCTCCACAGACAGGGCATAAATTCAATCTGCTGACAAAACGGCAATTTCGGGCCAAAAACTTGTCCCCTGATTGTTTCGCCAACTGCGCCTGCGTGAACACTCCCGTCCGCTTCCTATGACTCAATGTTGGCAAGGAAGGATACTCCAAATCCACACTGCAATAATTCCCCAGGGTCAGATTCGCCAATTCCAGGTGCCTCACGCGAAAATAGAACATGGTATAATTCCCCATCGCGCCATGGGATTGTCCTCTGTTTCCAGCCAGCACCACCTCAGATGGTGTATCCGTCAGACCTGTCAGTTTAAGAGAATCACAATCCACCACCATACCATATGGTTCCCCATACCCTTCCTCCGGACATACCGTGTCCTCAGCATCCGGGTCATCAATCCAATAGACGTAAGGTGCAATATACACCGTAATCTGTTTCCCATCCTTTTCCTGCCTGTTGACCACATCCAACACTGTCTTTAGATCATGATATACATATGTATACATTTTGGTTGTATCATCGTCCAAACTGCCGTCCAAAAGAAGCGAACTGCTATCCAGTGCAATATGCTTACCCTGATATACGATGTAATTCCCACGAAACATATATATATCCTGCATTTTAATCGCCTCCTGCCTGATTCTTGCCAAATCCAAGTTCCCTCATTGTCCCCCCGCCACAAAAGGCAATATCAGAATATCAGGCCCCCCTACCGTATTCTCACTCATCTCCAAGTATCGTTCTCATATCCACAACCACCCACTTGCCGTCTATATTGACATAATAGTATTTGTCATTTGTGACAACCGTCCGTACTTCGCCTGTCTTAGTAAGTACCATTGTCTTCTCAAAATACACATCACATGAGAAAAAGTCTTCTGAATATCTCACATAATTGGTCACACTCTCATTGGCAAAAGTAGGCGCCTGGTGCTGACTGTACATCCATAGATCATATCTGCGGTAATGATCGGCCTGCTCCAGGAAATAGGAATCTTTTGGGAACATATACCTGAGGGGTTCCACACTGTTTCTACCGCCGGCAAGGTCACCCGAGAAAAAATCCGAGTAATTTTTCGCATTTTTCAATACATAATCTGCCAACGCCTGCTCTATCTGTCCGCTGGGAAAAGCAACCGCTTCTATGATACCCTCTTCTTCCGTATATTCCATCTCCTGTCCATAGCTGTCCCTGATCACCACCTCCGGCGCTTCAAACAGATTGGAAATCTCATACTCTACAAGATAAGGCACCGACACATATTCCGCCGCATATTCAAACTCTTCCATATCCCATTTGTTTCCTGTTAATTCCCGTTCATCCGCTGTAATTCCGTTTATTTGAACGGTACAGCTATCAGGAACATGTATCAGCAAATTCTTTTCCCCTGTATCAAGTACAGGCTCCACAGAAACAATCTCCCATTCCTGCACAGCAAGAATAAACATCAACGGCTCCGAGGATACCTCCCTCAAAGCCACAGAAGCCACTTTCCGGTCACCGGCATAGATATTATAAACCGGTTTCTGCACATCATAGCTTCCGGGCGCCTTTTCATAGCTGATATTCTGCCCGGCAAGATATGACATATAACGATTTTGCACAATATCCATATCCTCAAATCTGTTCTGCGCAACAGGGAAGATAATCAGATCCTCTACCTTTCCCTCTTCCAATTCCCTGACAAAGTTCTCCATGATCCGTTCCGGCTGAGAAGCCTCATAAGTGACCAGACTATCCCTCACATATCTCAGCACATAGGCCCAAAAACCAGTCAGTACCACTAAAAATATAAAATATCCCAACAAAAATACAGGAAATTTCCTCTTTTTATAAGCAGCCATTTGTCACTCCTCCTTCTTATCTACCACAAATGCGGTGGGCAGCAACCAGGAAGATGTGGCATAATACAGTGTCACACTGGACATTTCATATGTACCGTCATAATACATGGCGGAAGAACTGCCGCCATCCAGATTTGCAGCATTCACCGCGCCATATTCCTGCATAATGGAAATCAGATCCCTTGCTGTGGCGCCCAAATGCCCCCCGGCCCCACGGCCATCCGTTACCAACAGAAGTACCGTCCCATCGGCCTTCTGTCCGATTGCCGTACGTGGGTTGGCACCGCTTCCGCTTCCGCTGAATTCCGTAGCAGTACCATTGATAATAAGCTTGGTAAAGTGATTATCATCTCCATCATCAATATCCTTGAAACTCACAGCATCCCGAATTTGATTGTCGGCGACGAACGCTTCTACCTGCCCTGCGGATAAATGCCCCGTATCCGCAATGATCAGCACATTATCCTCATTGAAGCCGATCATAACATCCCCCGCCTGGGGTACATTATATTGAATTTCTCCGCTGCATACCACAAGTCCCTTGGGCTGTCCGCCCCAGTTGCCTAGAGATTGATACTCACCGCCGTTCACCCCGCCGATACAATCTTCCTGCTGCACCAACTGCTCTAATGTCAACCCGCTCTTGCTATGTGCATCATCAGACCAAGGATAAATTGTAGCAAGCCTGATTCTTGCCGGGTCACGAATGATCATCAGTTTGGCAAAAAAGGAATGACCGGAAATTTCCACAATCTCCACATCCGGAAGCTCCTGCTCCTCCTCGTCAGGACTCACTGCAGCCCCCTGCGTCGGAATCACGATCATATCAGGATTCACTTCTTCCTCATTGTGAGTCATGCCGTTACGGCCGGTAATGGCAAGTATTTCCTCTTCATTGAAATACCAGGAGGCCAGAAATTTCATCTGCCCCGTTTCCAGTATGGTCGACACAAACAAATCTCTCGCCGCAGGACTGGGACCATGACAGATCAGCCACAGAGCAGCATATGCGCCTACAAATGTTATCAGCAGAAACGACAGCACCACCAGAAAAAATCTGCGGATAAATTTAAAAAATTTGTGTGTCTTTGGTTTTTTTTCTTTTTTCATAGATTCCTCATTTCTTTGCTTTTCTCCTGAACATGAAGAAAAGCATATGTAATACAAGAGTATTATAGAATGAAGCCGGATAGAAGTCAACCAGGACAATTCAACATTCCTCCTTACTCTTTTTATGCCGTAACTTTATGTCAACCTTTTCTATATTCCGAAAAATGATATGCCCATATGTTAAAATACCTGAAATAACAATATCCCAGGCAGCCATGGCAGGCATACCTGGGATATTGTTATTTTATTGTTGTTTTATTCTTACTTCATTCTTATTTTATTCTGGTTTTATTCTTACTCTGGCGCCTAGCCTTATTATTTCCTGCCTGCCTTTTTACCGCTATCTTACTGCGCCCTGCTTCCCAACGTTACTTCCAGGTCAATGGTCTCATAAGCACCATTGACAAGGCGCTGCACTGTTACTGTCACAGTCTCGCCAGCTCTGTAATATCTCACTGTCTCCTGCAATTTTTCACCTGTGGATACCTTCTGCCCGTCAAACTTCACGATGATATCATACTTCATCATGCCTGCCTTTTCAGCAGCCGAACCTTCTTCTATCTCCTGCACAGAAATTCCCTGAGGAATCCCCAGCATGCTCGCATACTGCGCGGTAACATCCCGCATGGAAATTCCCATATAGCCCTTTTCTTCCTCGGCTACCATTTCCGTCCTGGTCTGACGTTCCATCAATTCCGCAATGATTGGACTGGCGGAGCTGATCGGAATAGCATATCCCATACCCTCCACGCTATAACCGTCCATCTTGCTGGAGTTAATGCCAATCACCTCACCGTTGATATTCAGCAGCGCACCGCCGGAATTACCATGATTAATCGCTGCGTCGGTCTGGATAAAGATTCCTGTGGAGCCATCCTCCGCTGTCATCTCACGGTTCAATGCACTAATCATTCCGCCTGTAACAGACTGTCCATATCCTAACGCATTGCCAATAGCAATGACAGGAGAACCCAGCTTCAGATCATCACTATTGCCCAAAGTAGCAACAGTAATGGCATTCCTGGTCTCTTCGGACAAAGTATCCAGCGCTACGGAAATCACAGCCAGATCCATTTCTGCATCCAGTCCCTTTACATTGGCGATGGCTGTGGAACCATCTATAAAAATAACCTGCAGCTCATCCGTATCCTCCACCACATGATTGTTGGTCACAATCAAAAGTTCATTTTCGTTTTCCGCCAAAATAATACCTGAGCCGCTGGATACACCTGGCTGACTGTAATCATATCTCTGTCCCCAAATAGTCATGCCTGTGCCGGTATTGGTATAATTGTTAATAATTGACACCATGGCCGGCATTACTTCCTCTACCACATCGGACACATCATCTGTGACATAAGTAATCTGATTGATATTCGTCAGTCCACCATTGCCTCCTGTACTCTGAATCCCCGTCTCATCCATAATCATTGCGTTCGGATTCTCTGCCTGCGCTAACTGATCTGTTCCAACCTTCACTGCATAGAAGCCGCCGCCTGCAAACAATCCAAATGCCAATCCCATTCCTGCACTCAACACCACTTTGCGAACACTACCCTTTTTCTTCTTCTCTTTTCCGGTACTGCTTCCGCTGCCTGCCACCTGCTCCGGATTTACCGAATGATCTGCAGTACTGCCGGTCTGGTATTCTGTATATCTCCCTGTTTCAGAATTGGAATAAATTTCATTATCATACATAGCGATTACCTCCTCGAAAAATACTGTTTCATTTCCTTTGATGAACACAGTATATCTCGAAATTGTGACAAAAATGTGTTTTTCTTTTGAAAGGATTGTGAAGAGTGAAGGAAATGAGGATTTTCTCTCATTCTATCGTTACGGATTTCGCCAGGTTTCTTGGTTTATCCACATCGCATCCCCTGCCCACTGCAACATAGTATGCAAAAAGTTGTAATGGAATAATGGCAAGTGAATTGGCGAAATATGGATTGGTCTCCGGAATGGATACCACATAATCTGACACTTTTTCCATTGCCTTATTCTCTTCATTTGTCACTGCCATGACAAATGCTCCCCTTGCCTTTACCTCCTGAATATTGCTTATGGTCTTCTGATACAGTTCCGGCTGTGTGGATACCGCCACCACCAATGTCCCATCCTCTATCAGTGAAATGGTGCCATGCTTTAATTCGCCTGCCGCATATGCCTCCGAATGAATATAAGAAATCTCCTTTAATTTCAGGGAACCTTCCAGAGAAATAGCATAATCAATGCCCCTGCCGATAAAGAAGATGTCCCTTGCACCCAGATAACGATTAGCGAAATGCTGTATGGACTGTTTCTGTGCCAGAAGCAATTCAATCTGATCCGGGAGGCGGCGCAAGTCGGCCAAAAGTCCTGCAAATACCTCATCAGACATCAGTCCTCTGACTCTTGCAAATTTCATCGCCAGCAAATAGAGCGCCGCCAACTGCGCGCTATATGCCTTGGTGGTTGCTACGGCAATCTCCGGGCCGGCCCAGGTGTACAGGCAGGCATCGGCTTCTCTGGCAATGGAACTCCCCACCACATTTACAATACCAAGCACCTTGTAACCTTTGGCTTTGGAATCACGCAGCGCCGCCATGGTGTCTGCGGTTTCTCCTGACTGACTGATAACAATCACCAAACTGCCCTCTCCCAGAATCGGATTACGATAACGGAATTCACTTGCCAAATCCACTTCCACAGGAATCCGCGCCAGTCCCTCCAATACATATTTTCCGGTGACACCTGCATGATAAGCAGAACCGCAGGCAACAATGTGTATCTTTTGTACTGCCCGAAGTTCCTCATCTGTCATATGCAGCTCTTCTATCACAATATCACTCACATTCCCTTTCGTCCCCTGAAGCCTGGGAGAAATGGTATCTATGATGGTCTTAGGCTGCTCATACATTTCCTTTAACATAAAATGCTCATAGCCTGCTTTTTCTGCGGCATCTGAGTCCCAATCTATGGTGACAGGCTCTTTCTCTACTTCCTCCTCATCCAACGAATAAAAGCGCAGACCATCTCCACGAAGCGCCGCTACTTCCTGATTGTCCATATAATAAACTGTTCTGGTATATTTCAGAATGGCCGGAACATCTGAGGCGATAAAGCTGCCGGACTCATTTTGTCCCACAATCAACGGGCTGTCCTTACGCGCGGCATAAATTTCTTCAGGATGATCCGCAAACATAATTCCCAACGCATAGGCTCCCTCTACACGATGAAGCACCTTTGTGATGGCTTCCAGCGGATTTCCCTTGTAATAGTATTCCAACAGATGAGCCAATACTTCCGTATCTGTCTCTGATACAAATTGAAATCCCTTGTTAGCCAGTTTCTTTTTCAAAGAAATGTAATTTTCAATAATACCATTGTGTACAACCGCAATGGTTCCTGCGGCATTCGTATGAGGATGGGCGTTGATATCACTGGGAGCTCCATGACTTGCCCATCTGGTATGTCCGATTCCCGCTGCCCCCGGCATATCTTCTCCCCCTCTGGTGAGATTTTCCAGAATCTTCAGCCGCCCGATGGCTTTCCGGGTATTAATTTTTTCTCCGTCATATATCGCCATACCCGCAGAATCATACCCCCTGTATTCCAGTTTTGCCAATCCATCCAAGATAATTGGTGCCGCCTGAGCAGACAATTCTTTACCGATATAACCTACAATTCCGCACATAATATCCTCCTATTTTAAGTTCTGTTTTATTTCAAGTTCCGTCTCTGCACTTCAGCGCCCTTCCGTTCCGAGACTGTTTTAAAGTCTCCAATATTCTTTGTTCGTCGTAATGCGCATTATTAAGCTCTTTGGAATGCACTTATAATGCTTTCCCAGAAAATACCCTGCATATTTGAAACCGCATTGGAGGCAAAAGCCAGGAAATTGATACAAACACTTTCTTTTTTTAAGATACTTCCATGCCGCTTTTACCAGCTTCTTCCCTTCCGCTTCTGATGCCACACCCCCAAATACCTCCGGATGATCTGCCTGCGATACTCCCAGGTCAAAATTGCGCCGTAGCTGCATCCAATTAGAGTAATTATGAGAATGCACCACTTCGGCCTCGGCCACATAGGCTATCCCATATCCTCGCTCAATGGCACCTGCGGCATATATCATATCCTCATTAAAAATTGTATGCCTGATAAATCCGCCTGATTCCTCATAGATATCTCTACGATACGCAGCACATACATTGGAGCAGAAAAAGGTTTTGATGCCCAGCCTCTCCAGATCCGCTGCTGTTTTTACCTGAGATTTCTCCGGATAATTAAATGCCCTGGATATTTTCTCATATTCCGAAGTATTCCCTGCGGGTAATTGTCTGGCATAAGCCACTGCCACATTTTTCTTCAAAGCTTTGGTCAATCGCTCCACAAGATATTGGTTCACAGGTCTTGCATCCTGGGTCATCATCAGAAAAACATCCCCATGTGCATACTGCACCCCCTGATGTCTTGTTCTTCCATGATCAAATTCTCTCTTAGATATATGATACACCCTGACATTGGGGTACTTATGTTCAAAACCACTTCCGGATACCAGTTGCTCAAAATACTTTTTTCCTGTGTTCATTAGAATAATACTATGAACCGGCACTGTTTGCCTCTCCAGGCTATCCAAAAGACGGAAAAGTGCCTTATCTGGTTTATATGTGGGAATAATCACATCAATCTTCAAATAGCCACACCCCTTTTTCATCTGATGAAAATCCGTAGAAACGACAATTCAAGAAAGGGAGCCAAAAGCCCCCTTCCCATACATTTCACCCCAATACATCTTATTTTTGAAGATATGCAGCTGTATCCGACTTGATTTTCTGACTGTATTCCTTTACACTGTCCGTAACTGTATAGTCCTGATCATCAAACAGGAATTGATGCAGCCACACCACATTCTCCTCCAGGCTTGTAGGGATAACACAGGCACCATAAGCTCCAACATTTGCATTCCCACGCATATTTTCCTGCGGGAAGCCATCTTCCTCCACAATTCTATAATTACCGATATTTTTCAGCAACTCCAGAATCTCTTTAGAATCAAGGCTGGTATAAATATTACCTATGCAATCGTTGAATACCTTCGTCAAAGTAGCCAAATCCGTTTTCTTAGCCTGCTCTTCAATCGCCTTCAGCACTTCCCTCTGGCGGGCAGTACGCTGAAAATCGCTGCCTGCGGTTTGACGTATACGGCAATACGCTGATGCCTGTAAACCATTCAATAACTGGTATCCTGTGTTTTCAACCGGTGTATAATCACATTTCAGTACATTTGCCACACCAATTTGATAATTATTGATATGCTTGATTTCTTCGCTGTCAACATCCACATAAACACCGCCCAATCCGTCAATAACACTGCTCAAACCTTTATAACCCACTGCAACGAAATTGGTGATATTCATATCCAGGTTCATATTCAGCATCTTAACTGCCTGCTCTGCACCTCCAAAAGAATAGGCTGCATTGCACTTCTGATATTTATCCGTACCAATATTCAAATAAGTATCCCGATATACACTGACCAGTTTAATATCCCCTGTGTCAAGGTTAATGCTGGCAATCATAGTAGCATCACTTCTGCTGTTGCTGAAAAGCTGGCTGTCCGTCTCCGCATCCAGACCAAACAATGCGATATTCATATAGCCATGCATGGTACCGCCCTCTTCTGTCTGCTGCTTCACCTCATCATGTATCTCCACCACTGTCGGGTCCAAATTGGACAACTTGGGTCCTTCCCCGGCCTTGCTGTTCATCACCAGATACAAAACCACCACCATAAAAATGATAATGACAATCTCCACAGCAAATAAAATAATTTTTCCCTTTTGATTTCCTCTCGTTCTTCTCGCTGCCATAATCCCTTCTCCTTATCAGTACGCATTTTTGTTGATAAATCCTGTAAAAAATGTCATCAGGATTATCTTAAGATCAAACCATATGGTCCAATTTTCAATATAATATATATCATATTCAACCCGTTTCCGAATGGAAGTATCCCCCCGCAAACCATTTACCTGTGCCCATCCTGTAAGCCCTGGCCTTACCTGATGTTTTACCATATACCTGGGAATTTCTTCTTTAAACTTCTCCACAAAAAGCGGCCTTTCCGGTCTGGGCCCCACCAGACTCATATCACCCTTTAAGATGTTGAACAACTGAGGAAGCTCATCTAAACTGGTGCGCCTCAAAAATTTCCCCACAGCAGTCACTCTGGGATCATCCTTCACGGTCCAGGCTTTCTTTTCCTCCTTGGGAGACTGCAGCTCCATACTGCGGAACTTGTACATGTAAAAAGAGCTGTTATGGAGTCCAACCCTCTCCTGCTTGAAAATAACAGGCCCGCGGCTGGTAAGCTTTATCAGCAACGCAGCAGCTAACATGACAGGTGAGGTAATTACGATTCCCACCAGGGCCCCCACAATGTCCATCACACGTTTTAAAAAAATATTCCCGGTATTCGTCAGAGGAACATACCTGATATTCACTACCGGAAGCCCCATTAAATCCTCTGTATAAGGCTTACTGGGAATCAGGCTGTTGTAATCGGGAATAAATTTTGTGTGTACTCCCGATTTTTCACAGGTAGACACAATACTTTCCAAATAATCATAATCCTTCAGCGATAATGTAATCGCAATCTCATCCATCTTATTCTCCGGCAGAATAATTTCAAGATTTCCCAAACTGCCAAGTACCTTTACTCCTTTGTAAAGCGTACCTGCCGGAATATGATTGTCCAGAATCCCACATGCCACATATCCCCACTGAGGATTGTCCATAAGTCTGTCAATATATTCTTCCGCAGCCCGCGAATACCCCACCAGCAAAATATGCTTCAGGTTATAACCTTTGGACCGAATCGTGCGCAGCCCCTTGCGCAGAGCCAATCGAAAACAGGACGTTAAAAAAACATTAAAAACATAAAAAAACGCCATCACAGAGCGAGAAAAATTAATCTCACGGATGATCATATATAAAATAATAATCAATGCCATGATTCCGATGGTATTCGCCTTAATGATTCCATAAATTTCAAATCGCCGCCGCACTGTCCGCTTGGGCGAGTATACATCATTGGCATAATACAACAACATGTACATGGGAACCAGAAATGGCAGCAGCATAAGGTAATCGCCTGCCGGAAGCACCCCCACACCCGGCCCATCATTTAAAATATAAAATTTAAAAAAATAGGCTGACATGAGCGATGTTGCTGTAATAGCAGCATCCGCAACCACCATTAAGCGGTTGAATACTTTCTGATTGTCTTTTATCATAAGCGCCACCTGAAATATACCTTACTATATTATTATAAAAAGTGCAACTTAGGAATTTATGAAGTTGTTTCTTAATATTTCTTAAGAATTCTAAAGGCATTGAGATAAAGCTGCCATTGAATAGCGAGACAATTTACCAGTTTTCCCTGTTGCTTCCTGTCATGCCCGGAATTGGCAAAAGATTTTTTGAAGCCATCCCTTAATCCTTTCACATATATCATTCCCATTCCCTTTTTACAAAAGAAAAGAAATTTCAGGAAAAATCCCAACATAAGAAAGGGCAGATTCCAAAGTATCTGCAGCAATGGCATATTTTTCGCAATGACATAGATACTATTGGCTGCAGCTAACGAAGTCTTCCATGTATTATATCGAGAGCCGCTGGTGGCGCTCCCATAGTGAATGACTTCCGCAGAAGGTTCATAATAATTTCTATATCCATGCAATTTTGCACGATATCCAATATCCAAATCTTCCAAATACGCAAAATGAGCCTCATCAAAGAGGCCTATTTGATTCAATATACTTTTTCTGTAAATGGCAGCCCCCCCACAAGAGGAAAAAATTTCCGAAGATTTTTCAAAATCCGCTGCCGGCTTCCCTTTTCCGCGTGCATATGCCCATCCAAGAACACAATATCTGTCGCCTGCATCATCAATTCGATCCGGATTGTCCCACATGAGCATCTTCCCACTGACAGAAAAGGCAGACGGCTTTGCTTCTATGGCATCATATAACGCCTTGATAAAGTGAACAGCTACCCTGGTATCATTGTTAAGCAATATAACATATGGCGTATTCGCTGCCCGAATTCCCACATTGACGGCATGACAGAAACCGGTATTGGAAGTAAGCGCAATGGTCTGCACCTGAGGAAACTGCGAATGAATCAATTCCAGGCTCCCATCCCCCGAGCCATTATCTACCACCAGCACTTGATAATCCGGTGTCCCCACATCCTGATTCAATACGGCATCCAGGCATTCTCTTATAAACTTCATCCCATTATAATTAGGAATAACGACCGTTACCTTCTTCATTCTCTCAGTGTCTCCTATCTCAATTTCCCCCTAACACTTCCCGGCATGCCGCAAACGGCGGCACAAACAATCTGCGGCAAAAATACCTGCACAAAGTGAGCTTGCTCACTTGGCATTCTTCCATGTGAAAAAGCTCTGCATAGCAGACCTGGAAGTTCTTAGTCCGTGTCCAAAGAGGGTTTGATATGTCCTTTTATGCTGGCTTAGAATTTCTTTGCACATTCCGGCAAGTACAAAACACGATACCCAGCCTCCCTGATGGCGGCACAAAGAGCCAGGCTCATTTGTATCAAGTCGCAATTCTGCGGCAGAAGCGCAGCATCGAAATACTCTTTCCCCGGAACCGTCTGGTATGGAACCCCTGTGATTCGTTGGAATATGTCCTGACATTCTTCTCGCACCCGGATATTGCGGATATCCACAGCAACCGCCTCCTGCTGCAGCGCCGCCCGGTGCAGATAACCACTGTACCCCACCGGCAAATTCTCATAGAAGACCTTTCCCTCTTTCGTCATCCTGCCGCCAATCAATCTGCCGTTTTGTACCACTCTGCCTCCTATAGCTCCCACATCCTGCCTGCTTTGGAAGAGACTTCCCTGATATTGCAGTGCATAAAATCCTACATGGGAAGTATCCACCGCTTCTGCCTTCCACCCTGCCCGATTGACAAAATCCTGAATTGCTCTGCGGCCGGCCTCATAAGCATAGAGCTTGCTGCGGGGGTTTTCTGCGGTGGAAGCCGCATGACACCGCCAATGATAGAGCACCTTGGGAATATGCACAATGGATTCTTCTCTCTCTTGCAGCTCTGCCGCTGCCCGCAGCACCAGATCATAGTCCTGCGCACCATTATATTCCAATCTAAGCCCCAGCTTCTGCATCAATTCCCGCTTCATCACCAGAAAATGACAGATATAGTTATTACTCAACAGCAAATCCAGATTAAAGTCTTCTTTTTTATTTGGTTCAAAATATATCGTCCTGTCCCCATTACATTTATCTTCATCGGAGTAGAGCATTTGCAGCTCACGCCCCTGCTTTTTTCCCTGCTCAATCTGGGCTGCCATCTCATATAAGGCATTCTGCGTCAGCACATCATCATGATCCAGTAACCCAACATAGTCTCCTGCGGCAAACTTAAGTGCCTGATTGGTATTCCCGGCAATTCCGGCATTTTCCTGCAAATGAATATAACGAATCCGGGAATCCTGTATTGTCTGCACCACCTGTCTTACACTGTCATCCTCTGTGGCATCCGCCAATATCAATTCCCACTGAGGGTATGTCTGCCGCTGCAGAGAATCTATCAATTCTCTTAAGTACTTTTCCGCAGTTCGATATGCGGGCGTTATAATGCTAAATGTAACAGAAAAATATGCCTGCTTCCAATGACTGCGCTGTGCCTCCAATTCTGCCTCTGCTGGTGGAATCCATTCATACTGCGGCCCTTTCCTTTCATCCAGCCGTTCCCTGACAGCATACCAGGTTTTTTTCAAGCCATTACGCTCCAGAAAATATACTGTTTTCTTTACATCCCCCAGCTTCATTCCATCTCCTCAATATTCCATCCGCTGCATGATAGAAATAGTTCCCTGCCCAATTGTCATAGCCGCTACATTATGCTTGCAGCATATCATAACAACTACAACAGTCCAACAGGGAACTTATCATACTACTCTCAACAACCAAATCTCTTGCTCCGCACCTGAGATTACAGTACTGCTTTCAGATCCTCGGTCAATTTCTCAAGTCTTGCCTGTGCGTCTGCGAGGCTGGTACCTTTTACGCCCATGTAGAACTTAATCTTCGGTTCCGTACCGGAGGGACGTGCACAGCACCAAGCATCATCAGGCAGTTCAAAATACAATACATTGGACTTTGGCAGGCCTGTCTTCCCTTCCTGGCCCGTAGACATATCGACAATACGGTCTGTTTGATAATCTCTGAACTTCAACACTTTCAAATCCCCGAAAGCTTTCGGCGGATTCTGGCGAAGCTTATCCATGATTTCCGCAATCTGCCTCGAACCATCAATTCCCTTCAAAGTAATCGTATATTGTGACTCCTTATAATAACCATATTTCTCGTAAGTATCTAACATCATATCCCACAGTGTCTTACCCTGTTTCTTGCAGTAAGCAGCCACCTCACAAAGGCACATCACTGCTACAATGGCATCTTTATCCCTTGCATGAGTACCTGCCAGACAGCCATAGCTCTCTTCCAGGCCAAACACATAATGATTGCTGCCGGTCTGCTCAAAAAGCTTAATCTGCTCACCAATAAATTTGAATCCCGTAAGTACCTCGATCAATTTGACACCATAAGCGCTGGTAATCGGATTGGTCATATTGGTGGTCACGATTGTAGTTACCAATGCAGGATTTTCCGGCATGGTACCTGTAGCAGTACGCTCTCTTAATATATATTCCGCAATCAGCATACCGGACATATTGCCTGTAAACGGCACATACTCGCCCGTCTTCGTATCCTTGGCATACACACCCAGACGATCCGCATCCGGATCTGTGGCAAGCACAATATCCGCATCCTTTTCCTTCGCCAGACGAAGTGCATAGGTAAATGCCTTCGGATCTTCCGGATTGGGGTAATCCAATGTGGTAAATTTCGGATCGGGATTCTCCTGCTCCGGCACTACATAGACATGCTTAAAGCCAAGCTCTGCCAAAATACGCCTTGCCGGAAGATTTCCTGTACCGCAGAGAGGTGTATATACAATTTTAATATCATCAGCCATTTCCGCAATCACTTCAGGATGAATGATCTGCTTCTTCAGCTCTGCCATATATGCGTCGTCAATTTCCTTGCCAATCACCTGATACATACCCTTTTCCAGAGCCTCAGCCTTAGGCATAGTCTTTACTGTATGATAGTCCTTTATACTCTGCACTTCCTCAATGATCTGCTTATCATAAGGCGCCGTAACCTGCGCACCATCCTCCCAATATACCTTATAACCATTGTACTCCGGCGGATTATGGCTTGCCGTCACAACAATTCCCGCTGTACAGCCAAGAGTGCGAAGCGCAAAAGAAAGCTCCGGCGTAGGCCGCAAAGAGTCGAACACATATGCTTTGATGCCATTCGCCGCCAGGCACAATGCTGCCTCATCTGCAAACTCAGGTGACATATTCCTGGAATCATAGGCAATAGCCACCCCTTTTGATTCCGTTCCTTTCTTTACAATAAAGTTAGCCAGGCCCTGTGTTGCCTTACGGACTGTATACAGATTCATACGATTGGTACCGGCACCAATAATTCCCCGAAGTCCTCCTGTGCCGAATTCCAGCTCTTTGTAGAATCTCTCTTCGATTTCTTCCTGATTGTTGCGGATGGCAAGCAATTCATTCTTCGTGTCCTGGTCGAAATAGTCATCTTCCAGCCAGAAATTAAACTCATCCATAAAACTCATTTTGCTTCTCCTCTCTTCTGCGCAGTTCTTTTATAGAACGGGCACACCACCCTTCCATAGAATCCGCATTCTGCGCCCATACAGACCCCCTCTTATGAGAAGTCGCCTATCCTTCCCATATTTTACCCTTATTTTAACATAATACTGGAAAGAATTCCACACAATCTTTTAAATCTTATGACAAACATTACGTAAATGGTCACTGTTCACTCCGTGACCAGTAACTGCTGCACAGAAAACGAAAAAGGCAGCCATACAGCACTTTGTCTTGCTTGACATGCCTCATGGTACGTTGTATGATAAATCCGGATGAAAAATGCCCTTCAATTTCACAGTAAGATGTGCAAACATCCCACTTGTGACACTCAAATCAAGATTGTGAAAATGCTCGGATACTATACAACAACATTATCACACTTCCCGTCTTGCCGCCAGCAGCAAGACAAACTATCAATGAAATGCCAAGGAGTAATAGATATGACAAAGAAAAAATTCTTCGGGATCGCTGCCGCAGTGCTTGTAATTCATCTGTTTTTCATTGCTTTCTATGGAACACAAAAAGAAGCCTTTCATGAAGATGAATATTATACCTATTCCACCAGTACCGGACATAATGTAATCAATCCCTATGGTCCCATTCAAGAGAAAAGCGGGATGGAACTGCAGTCCTATTTTTATGTTACAGATGAACATAGATTTGATTTTGCCAGTGTAATAGACATACAGAAATTAGATGTACATCCCCCTTTATTTTATCTGACTTTACATTTTGTTATGTCTTTATTCCCGTACTCATTTTATAAATGGTTCGGCATACTGTTAAACGCCTGTTATTCCCTGATATCATGCGGCGGAATTATTTGCTTCATTTATCAAATGGACAAAAGCAGACACCGTTATTTTCTGTCACTGCTTACCGGACTCCTGTATGCGATCCACCCTGCTTTCATCAGCAATGCCATGTTTACCAGAATGTATTGTATGAGTGTCATGTGGACTGTTCTATATATCAATGTCTTTGTGATGTTGATGCAGAGCATAATAAGCAGCAGAAAACGCTTTGCGGTTGTTACCTTATGCGGCGCCGCAACATGCTATTTTGCTTTTCTGACACATTATTTCTGTCTCTACCTTCCGTTTTTCCTGACGCTGGGATTTTGCTTATATGCGTTGATTCGTCAACTGTTATACAAAGAAAAATGCTTTCTGAGAATGCTGATTTATGGGATATCTCTGATAGCCGCCATTGGACTTGCAATTCTGACTTTTCCTGCGTCTTTAAGTCAGATTTTTTCAGGTGAACGGGGAGAAGGTGCTTTTGCCACCCTTCTGGGAACAGATCTGTTTGCAATGTTGAAACTATTCCTGCCCGTTCTAAACAAGAATTTCTTCGCCGGAATGCTGTACCCCATTTTGGGGCTTCTAATCGCTGCTTTGCTGACAGGTACACTATTCATTATAAAGCGCAAACGCCAGGGCGCACCAATGCCGCAGACCAATTTCGCCATACTTGGAATCGGGCTGGCCGCAGGAATGATTACCGTTTGGGTTACCAGTAAGACATCCCTTTATTTGGGCGATGCCTCCAGCAGATATTTTTATCCTGTTGCCGCACTGCTTCTGCCATTGATCGCCTATACCATCTCTAAGGTCATTTTGCAGGCAGAAGATTATCTGCCCGGCGAACATACACAAACGATTCTCTCCCTCATACTTGCTGTGGTCATTTTGATACCGTCTGCTGCAGGACATCTGCAGGGGAATATACTGTTTTTATATCGGGAGAAAGCCGAAACCCTCCAATATGCCCGTGACAATGCACAGTATCCTCTTGTGATGATATATGACCAGAATACAAGATATAAGACATGGTATATTGCAAATGAAACATGGCCTTATGAACGTGTTATCTTTATACGGTATGATGAGGAGGCAACCATTATTGAAAATGATGCACTGAAAACGGCAGAGAAACTAATCGTATATATGGATGGTCCCGAAGAGATATTGGACCGCCTGGTGGCACAGAATGAACATATAAACTCCTGGTCACTCTTACGTCATGACCTGCATTATTTCGTTTATGTGTTAGAATGATGTTCCTGCCTTTTTCTTACACAGCACTACTTCCCGCCGGATGGGACAGCCGCCCATACAATGGTCCCTGTCCCCACACTCCGGACAAGCCCGTTTCAAAATGTCCCTGAATGCAGAAAACGTATTGCTCTCCCAGGCTTCCTGTATGGAGTGCGTCCTCAAATCCACACACCATCTCCTGTCCTCACAGTCAAAACTGCAGGGCAGCATCTTCATATCCGGTGTAATATAGGCTGACCACCTTGCCCCTTCACAGGTATCAATGCTGTTGAAATCAATATGATTTGTAAATTGAAGCAGTCCAGGAACTGTACAAGAATCAAACCCAACCTTAAAAGAATGCTTTTTCCCATCTATGAGTGCGAAAAATTGCCTGATCTTCTCATCTTCACAGGTAAGGACATTCCCTCCTTCCCCCAACCCTACAGGTTTATGCAGCAGAAAAACGACAGCATTCACCCCCTTTGGAAAATCATCACACTCCAAATGCTCTATGGCTTCCTGTATGCTCTGTTTTCCCAGCACATAATGAATATTTGTCTTAACCCCTGCTGCCAGGAGCATGCGTATTGCGTCCAATGTATAGGGACTGCGGTACCAGCTCACAGCCACCGCACCACAATACTTTTTACATAACTGCGCAATTTTCTCTGTAAATCCAAATCCCGAAGAGGTAAAATTGGGTACAATTTCATTTTCAACGCACAACCTCAGTATGTCTTCAAAATATTCATGCTGATCCGGGTCCCCTCTTCCCCCCAAAGCAAATTGGTATACTTTTCCTCTGCACTGATTGACAATGGATGTAAAATCCTCCATGGTCATATTGGGCTGTGCAATATAGAGACCATTTTGATAACACTGTACACGGGCTGATATGCACATCCCGCTCATACCATGAATACAATGTCCCATAATCCCCACATCAAGCAATTCCGGAAACTGTGCCATAAAAGGCTCTCTTCCTGTGTCTCGCCCCTGCTCTATCACATTACTCCTGTAATAAAATCCAGTTTTCTCATGAAATACCGATATAAATCCATTTACCGGATCTGCTCTTCTTCGCATTTACTCCCGATACCTCCTTCTATTTCATCCACCCTGTACCACCGAAGTAATATCTTCTATTCAAATCCATTTGTTGACAAAAACTGCATCAACTTCCATCCTATACAAACGGAATGACCTCTGTCTGCTATACAGCCGGATGTCATTCCGGGTATTGCCGAACAATTACTGTTTTAATAACTCAGATCCGTATCAATGCCTGTGAAATTTTCACTGTCTGCCTCTTCTATTGCCTTCCAAAGTTCACAGTACAGCTCCGCCAGTCCATAGTCACCTTCCTCGAAATCAACCACACCATGGTATATGTATTTTCCTTCGTCAAGCGCCTTGCAGATAGTATCCTTATATTCTTCCGAGAGATAATTTTCTTCCATAAACCTATCAACTTCCGCCTTCTCTGTCAGAATATCCTCCCCGAACATGGTCCTCTCTACAAATTGAATAATGGCTTCCTTCTGCTTCTCCGTCAGCTCTAACTTCCTCGCAAGGCTAAAGCTGCTGCTGCTGGAATTGGTCACAAAATCCGTTCTAATCTTCATAAGTTGCCTCCTTGATTCATTTTTTTCATCATAGCAGGAAATACTTTTTTTGTCATTGGACGGTTAATCCAAACGGATTATAAAGAAGCCTTTATTTATGCGGCGGGACGGAAGAAAGGAGGACGATGCAATGATTAAGAGCCAAATGCACCCTCTCATTCTCTTTTGAAACGCACAAGAACGCACTTGCTATTTTGGGCCCAATGTTACATAATGAATATATACATAAATAATTGATTTTGGATTAGCAGAAGTGAGAAGGAGCGAGAAGGAGCAAAAAGGAGAGATAATATGAGATATAATAATAAACATATGGAAGATATTCAGATTGCTTATATCGGTGGAGGGTCAAGGGGCTGGGCATGGACTTTCATGACGGATTTGGCAATGGAACCAGCCATATCAGGCACCATCCGTCTCTACGATATTGACCGTGATGCGGCTAAATCCAACGAGATCATCGGAAACGCAACCACCGAGCGCCGGAATACTCCAGGCAAATGGCACTATTGCGTCAAAGAATCTCTGGCTGATGCCCTTACAGGCGCAGATTTCGTGGTAATTTCCATTTTGCCCGGAACCTTTGACGAGATGGAAACAGATGTCCACATGCCCGAACGGCTGGGAATCTATCAATCCGTGGGAGATACAGCAGGCCCCGGCGGGATGATGCGGGCGCTCCGCACTCTTCCCATGTTTCTGGAATTTGCCAATGCCATCAGGGAGTATTGCCCTGCCGCCTGGGTCATCAACTATACCAATCCCATGTCCTTATGTGTGAAGGCACTCTATGAGGCGTTTCCCCAAATCAAAGCTTTCGGCTGCTGTCATGAAGTCTTCGGTACACAGAGAGTTCTGGCCGGTATTGCCGAAAAGGAGTTGGGAATACAGGACATTGACCGACGGGACATCCATGTCAATGTCCTGGGCATCAACCATTTTACCTGGTTTGATTATGCCGGTTACAAAGGCATTGACTTATTCCCGGTTTACAACCGTTATATTGATGCCCATTTTGAAGAGGGCTTCCAGGAAAAAGACACCAACTGGGTAAGTTCCACTTTCGGCTGCTGTCACAGGGTGAAGATGGACTTATTCCGCCGCTATGGTCTCATTGCCGCCGCAGGGGATCGTCATCTGGCTGAATTCATGCCGGGAGAGGAATATTTGAAGAATCCTGAAACAGTCGCTTCCTGGAAATTCAATCTGACAGCCGTTTCCTGGCGCAAACAGGATCTTCAGGAGCGCCTGGCCCGTTCCCACAGGCTTGTGAATGGAGAGGAAGAGCTTCCCCTGACCCCCACCGGTGAAGAAGGCATCCTGTTAATCAAGGCTTTATGCGGATTGGAACGGGTGGTCAGCAATGTGAATATCCCCAACACCGGGCTTCAGATTCGCAACCTGCCCCCAAATGCAATCGTGGAAACCAATGCAGTGTTTGAAAGAGAATCCATTCGTCCTGTTTTGGCCGGCAACGTCCCCGAACCTGTCAGAGAACTGCTGATGCCCCACATAACAAACCATGAGCGGATCATGCAGGCAGTGCTCACAGGCACCATCAGGAAACAGGAATTCAAGAAGGACGAAAAATACACATATACAGTCCCCATGCTGGAAAAGGCTTCCATAGACATCCCTCTGGTGGTAGAGGCATTTATGGAAGATCCTCTGGTAAAAGGCCGGGCTTCCGAAGAAGAGGTCCGCAGACTTGTAATAGACATGATAGCGGCCACCCTGTAATTAAATTGTACATTTGCAATACCTTATTACTTGAGAACTTATGCGACTGAAGAAAGGACACGTCATTTTATGCCGACACCAAATACTTACGAAATTCCTTATCTATATGATATTCTGCAAAAACGTGAACGTCCCATAGTTTCCCCTGTAACAGTCAGCGTTCCCGGTTCTAAAAGCATTACCAACCGGGCGCTTTTGCTCGCCACCCTGGCCAATGGCACATCCACACTGTACGGCGCGTTATTTTCTGACGATTCCAGGCATTTTCTGAAATGTGTGCAAACTCTGGGATTTGAAACCCATGTGGATGAATCTAAACGAACCATTGTTATTCGGGGACAGGGCGGCGCTGTTCCCTTTCGTGAGGCAAACCTGTATGTGGGCAGCGCCGGAACTGCCGCCCGCTTTCTCACCGCTTACCTGGGGCTTTCTCAGGGCACTTACCATATGGATGCCTCAGAGCAGATGCGCAGACGACCTATGGCTCCATTACTGGATTCCCTGAAGGCCCTTGGCTGTGAAGTAATCCCGAACTCCGCAGACAATGAAGGACATTTCCCCTTCACCCTGCATGGACACGGATTTCTGCAAAATCATATTCTGGTCAACATAGCATCCAGCAGTCAGTTTCTCAGCGCCCTGCTGATCGCCTCATGCCTGTGTGAGCAGGATTTTACCATTCATATAGAAGGCACCCATGGCATGGCATATATTGATATGACCAGGAAAATGATGATGCAGTTCGGTGTCCATACGGAACAATGCTCCCCCAATACCTTCCTCACAAAAGCCGGCCAGCATTATCAGGCGCAAAATTACCAAATTGAGCCGGATGTGTCCGCCGCCTGTTATTTCTATGCGCTGAGTCCGCTTTTAAATATTCCTGTGTTGGTGCATCATGTACACTTCAATTCCCTTCAGGGTGATGTGGCATTTATCAGGATTTTGGAACAAATGGGATGTATTGCCGAAGAATCCTCCCAGGGCATTCTGGTACATCCACCGACAGACGGTATCCTCCATGGCATTACAACAGATATGTCTGCCTGCTCCGATCAGGCGATCACCCTGGCGGCCATTTCTCCTTATGCAGATTCTCCCACCACCATCACAGGGATTGGCCACATCCGCTATCAGGAATGTAATCGTATGTCTGCCATTATCACGGAGTTGACCAAAATGGGCATCCGATGTGAAGCCTATGAGAACAGCATTACCGTCTATCCCGGCCGGCCGCAGCCATCCAGGGTAGAAACTTATGACGACCACCGCATGGCAATGGGCTTTTCCCTTACAGGGCTGCGCAGTCCCGGCATTGTGATTGACAATCCCGGCTGCTGCCGCAAAACCTTTGAAGACTATTTCACAGTGCTTGACCATGTTGTATCACAGCTTCGCCAATCAGTTTGACCTTCTGTGATTTCACCGCAAAATTGTGCATAACACTTTTTAAAAACATTTGTTTATGGAGGTAATTTTCCTGCTATCAAAAACAGCCGTCCGGCGATCTGCGGCTCTTATTCTATCTTAAGTAAGAACCCCAATTCCCGCCAACGGCTGTTTTTCATCATATGTTACCCGGCAGCTCAATCATACTGCCTTACTTACTTCATGCCGCCCTAATCAGGCTGCTCTACTCATTTCACACCACCCTAATCAGGCTGCTCTACTCATCTCACACTACCTTAATCAGGCTGCTTTATGACCGCAACACCATATCCCGGCAGCGTTATTTCTTCCTTGACTTCCCTATCCGTCACCATATCCAGACCATGCACACCGGAAATCTTCACCGGCTCCGTAGTACAATTCAGATAGAACGCAAAGCTGCCCTCTTCTCCGCTACGCACATGATACTCCACACCTTCCGGAAGCTTCCTGATCGGAACACCTGCATCCCCAAGCATCTTCTCAAACAGCGGACGCATTTCCCCTGCACTGGTCCTGGCGGCCACATAATACGCCTTGCCCTTTCCATGGCTCTTGCAAGTCACCGCCGCACTGCCCTGATAGAAATCATCCGTATAAGTGCCAAGCACCTCCGCATCCTGTACCCGCAGAATTTCCGCATAGTCCACAACTTCCCATTGACTGCCATCCTTCATTGCAATACCGTTTCTGTCGGATGGATAATAGGAATCAATCTCCTCGCTGATAATGCCAAACAATTCCTTCAGGCCATCTCCCGGAAATCCGCCCAGATAACAAAGCTGTGCTTCATCCACATACCCTGTAAAATACGTGGCAAGCAACTGACCGCCTCTTTCCACAAAAGTACGCAAATTATCCGCCGTTCCCGGCTGCAGCAAATACAGCATGGGCGCCACTACCACATCATAGCGGCTCAAATCCTCATCAGATCCCACTACATCCATATCTATACCAAGTTTCATAAATTCCTGCCAGATACCGATACAGGTCTTCTCATACTTTTTCGTCTCCTGACATAGTGCCTTCACGTCCCAAATGGCCCAACGATTATCCCAATCAAACAGCAACGCCGCCCTTGTGGGAACCGTAGTGCCTGCAACAGGCGCAATTTTTTTCAGAAGCTCCCCTACTTCCGCCACTTCACCAAACACCCTGGTATCATCTGTGCCGTTATGATCCACTACCGCCCCGTGAAACTGTTCATAAGACCCCCGACCCTTTCTCCACTGAAAATATTGCACAGAATCGGAACCGCAGGCCACCGCCTGCAGACAGGAAAGCTTATGTACACCGGGACGCTTCAATTTATTCACCTTATGCCAATTTACCAAACTGGGTGTGCTCTCCATCATCATAAATGGCTTGTCACGTTTCAGGGAACGCATTACCGCATGCTGAAAAGCCGTATCTGACATGGTCTCCGCAAAAGTTTCCTTGTCATTATGAAAGGCAGGGTAATTGTCCCAGGAAATCACATCCAGCTTCGGCGCCATTTTCCGATAATCCAGTCCACCGAACAGACACATAAAATTCGTTGTCACCGGAACATCCGGTGTGACACTCTGCAGCACATCAATCTCAAACTGCATGAAATCATTCATATTCCAGGTGGTAAAACGCTTCCACTCCATATTCAGCCCCATCACGCTGGTCTCACCATTTTCAAAGGGAGGCTCGATTTCGGAGAACTTATTATAGTGGTGGCTCCAGAAAGAAGTCCACCATTCCGTATTCAGTCTGTCAATATCATATTCATACCGCTCTGCCAGATACATTTGGAACTTTTGGACACATCGGGGACAAAAACACTCTCCGCCCAATTCATTGGAGATATGATACATAATCACACCCGGATGACTGCCCAGATGCTCCGCCAGCATTCTGTCAATAATAGCCACTTTCTCCCGGTATCTGTCAGAAGTCATACAGTGGTTATGACGTCTGCCGTGATGGTCACGTACCCCTTTCCTGTCCACACGCATTGCCTCAATGTATCTCGCATCCAGCCATGCGGGACGAGCGCCTGAAGGTGTGGATAATATGGTATAAATCCCATTTTGATATAGATTTTCAATTATTTTCTCCATCCATTCAAAATTGAATTTTCCCTCTTCCGGTTCATACGCTGCCCAGGAAAACACCCCCAACGTCACACAGTTGACGCCGGCTTTCTTCATCATCCGCACATCCTCTTCCAAAATGTCCGGCCTATCCAGCCATTGATCCGGATTATAGTCACCACCGTGAACCAAACCACCAATTTGCGGAAAAAGTATTTTCTTTTCCATACGTTTTGCCTCCTATTCAATAGCTATTTGCAGCAATTTCTGCAGCTTGCGGCAATTTGTTCCTCATCGCCCGCACAACAGCCTATACTGTTTCCATTCCGTTTTTACAATACACCATCCACACACCATCTGACTCCAATACCATGCCTCTTCCCTATTGTTAGCATACACTTTTCCCGAAGAAAAAGCAATACAAAAAACCTATACACCTTGGGCAAAATATGTTACAATGTTACTGGTCACGGAGAATCGCATTGCGAAAAGGGCACTCGCAAAAGCATCGATTTCGCACAAGGCTGTCATGACGGCATGACCGGAAGCGTCATCAACATCACAAATTGTATAAAAGCACGAATTGTAACATAGCGCAAATTGCAGCATGGCACAAATTGCAGCATAGAAAGGAACACAATATATGAGCAGGAAAAAAGTAGTTGTTTCTTTGGGGCATGACGCCCTGGGTTATACAACAGGCGCACAGCGAGATGCGGTAAAAGTAACTGCCAGAGCATTGGCAGACCTTATAGAAGCCGGCTACCAGCTTACCATCACTCACAGCAACGGCCCGCAGGTCAGCATGATCCATAAAGCCATGACGGAACTGCGTCGTGTCTACATTGATTACACGCCTGCGCCCATGTGTGTCTGTTCCGCCATGAGTCAGGGCTATGTGGGATATGACATCCAGAACGCCCTGCGCAGCGAGCTGCTCTCACGGGGCATCTCCAAACCTGTCAGCACCATCCTGACTCAGGTCACGGTAGACCCTTATGACGAAGCATTTTATGAACCAACCAAAGTCATCGGCCGCTATATGTCCCGGGAGGATGCAGAAATTGAAACCAAAAAGGGCAATTATGTAAAGGAATATCCCGGCAAAGGCTTCCGCCGTGTGATTGCTGCTCCCCGCCCCATTGATATTGTAGAAATCGAAGCCATCCGCACCCTTGCGGATGCAGACCAGGTGGTTATTGCCTGCGGCGGCGGCGGAATTCCGGTAATTGAACAACAGCATATTTTAAAAGGTGCTTCTGCTGTCATTGAAAAAGATGCCATTGCCGGAAAACTGGCTGCGGATTTATCCTGTGAAGCACTGATCATCCTTACCAATGTGGACTGCGTTTACAGGAACTTCGGAAGTCCGGAACAAACACCCATTGCTTCCCTGACCTTGGACGAAGCAAAAGAGGCCATCGCCCAGGGACAATTTGAAGCCGGCACCATGCTGCCCAAGATTGAAGCCGCTGTCTCCTATCTGGAAAAGGTTCCCGCCGGCAAAGTATTGATCACCTCCATGAATCAGGTAAAAGATGCCCTAAAAGGCAATGCCGGAACCATCATCCGGACAAATGAAGCAACATAATGCACAACACTTGATCATACGACAATATACACTCACAAGCGATAAAATCTGCCGCCGGCTCATAGCGTTTACTGCTCATGAGTCGGGCGACAGGGCAGACTTCGTAACAGTTTTGTGAGCGCAGGTATAAAATGCGAAACAGGAGAATTGACATGGAATCAGCATCACTAAATTGTTCCGATAACCATCAGCAACGCACCTGTCATAATGCAGAAATCAGAAAGATTAAACACAATACACCGGAGCCGCTTCCATTTCACATTGAAACTGAAATAATCCACCACATACTGCCGCTTCAACCGATCATATGTATTGCTGAAAGCGCCTCCAAGCAAAAAAGCCAGTCCCACACGCATCAGGTGATTTCCCCTGTGCCCAAGGCTGAACAGGAATACCACTGCCATCAATACAGACAGCACCACGGACAGCGCCGCCACCATTCGGCGGCTGTTCTGCCCCCAGTTGAATACGAAACCTCTATTATGATGCCTTCGTATCAAAATGCGTCCACCTATACTTTTCTCTATTCTGTCTTTTTCTATTTTGTTTTTCACCCACAAATCGCCGAAAAAAATAACCAAAATAATCAGCATACACGCCCAATATATCATTTTATCCCCCGACTGCCACAAGTGCTGCTTCACTGTTTCGTTGACGTATCTTTCTATTCAGTATCCCCTTCCGCAAAAGAAACCAATCCACTATTTTCCCACTGGCCCATTCATTCGGCCGGTTTTACTATCTCCCATAAAAGCTCCAGCAGTTTGGAAACATCAATAGGTTTTGCAATATGACCATTCATACCGGCTTCCATCGCCGCTTTCTTATCTTCATCAAAAGCGTTGGCCGTCATGGCAACAATGGGGATACCTGCAATATCCGGATCTTCCATGGCCCGAATCTGTTTTGTTGCTTCATAACCGTTCATTACCGGCATCTGGATGTCCATCAAAATCAGATCATACCGGCCTGGTTCCGCCTCTCTCATCCGTTCTACTGCAACGGCGCCGTCATCCGCAACGTCCACCTCAAAGCCGGCTTCCTGAAGAATCGCCACAGCTATCTCCTGGTTCAATTCCACATCCTCCACCAGAAGAAGCTTCTTTCCCTGGAAGGAAAACGTCTCCTGCAATGCTTCTTCCGAATTCCTGGCTGCAAACGGCGACTCCAATATCTCCTTGAGCTCTGATAAAAAGATGGGTTTGGAACAGAACGCCGTGACGCCTGCTTTTCTTGCCTCTTCTTCAATATCCGACCAGTCATAGGCAGTCAGAATGATAATAGGTGTCTCCTCTCCGATCAGCCCTCGAATCCGCCGCACCACCTCGACTCCATTCATATCCGGCATGAGCCAGTCTATAATATACACGGCATACTCGTCATTCTGCTCCCCGGCCAGCTTTACCCGAAGCAGTGCCTCTTTGCCGGATGTCGTCCAGTCCGGCCGCATACCGATATCGGCCAGCATCTTAGTCACACTTGAGCAGGTATTAAAATCATCGTCCACCACAAGCGCCCGAAGCCCCTGCAGCTCAGGTATCGTTTCCTGATTCACCGGACCGGAACAGATTTTAAACTGCAGGGCTACCGTAAACGTGGTTCCTTTTCCCACCTCACTTTCCACTGAGATGGTACCGCCCATCATATCCACAATGTTTTTGGTTATTGCCATGCCAAGCCCGGTTCCCTGTATCCCGCTGACCGTACTTGTTCTCTCACGTTCAAAGGGGTCAAAAACATGCTTTAAAAATTCCGGACTCATTCCGATTCCCGTATCTTTTATCTGAAATTCATAAGCTGCATAGCCTTCCGGCGCATTTCTCTTCTGCCGAATCCGGACGCTTACCATACCGCCCGGCATTGTGAACTTCATGGCATTGCTCAACAGATTCAGTAAAATCTGATTCAGCCTGAGCCTGTCGCACAAAACATGTTCATTTACCACATCCACCGTATCAATATAGAAATCCAATTGCTTCGACATGATATCTGCCTGTACAATGGTCTTTAAGTCATGCAGAATTTCCGGAAGAGAGCTCTCCTTTTCCTCAATTTTTACTTTTCCGCTTTCAATGCGGCTCATATCCAGCACATCATTGATCAGACTCAGCAGATGATTGCTGGAGACGGCAATCTTTTTCAGGTAGTCCTGTACTTGCTCCGTATTGTCGATATGCGCGGCAGCAAGCGATGTAAAGCCTATAATGGCGTTCATGGGGGTCCGGATATCATGAGACATATTGTTGAGAAACGTGGTTTTCGCCTGGTTTGCATGCTGCGCTGCAGCCAGCGCATCCTGAAGATCCGCCCTCTGCGCTTCCAGCTTTGCCTCCATCTTCTTCTCATCATCAATATCTACGAAAAAACCCACAAAGGTAATCGGAGAGCCATCCTCTCTTCTGGACAGCCGGCCGGCTGCATGAAACCATCTCCACCCTGCGTTTCTGGTAAGAAGTCGATATTTCACATCATAAGTCTTCTGGCCGGTATAATCCCTTACCGTATCCCAGTACTCCTTCATTACATACTCTTTATCCTCTTCATGCAGCAAATTTGACCAGGAATCCAGCCTGTTTGGAAAATCTGCTTCGCTCTCGTATCCTAACATATTGCGAAACACATCAGTCCAGATACAGGAGATGATCTCTCCGTGTTCGTTAAACTCCATACTCCAGGGGCCGGAACCCAACGCTGCCTGAATATTTTCCATGGCGATCCGCTCCCGCTCGACTTGGGCAAGGGCCTCCTTGAACCGAGCCTTGTCTGCCTTTTCCTGTCCCAGAAGAATCCTTGTATTTTTCCCGGAGTGATGCACCAGTATCAAAAATATCAGAAGCACCGCAGCCGCAGCAACGGCAATCAGAACCAGAAACCTGTGCAGAGCCTCCTGAGATTCTATCCCTATCTTTTCCAGTATGTAAACAGTCTGACCATTGCCTGTTTTCGCACCTTCTGTCATACATAGTATCGCAATAAGAAGAAGCACCACCAGCACAATTCCGCCCCCTATGGCCAAAACAGTGGTCTTCTTCTTTTGTTTTTCTGATTGCATCATTTTCCTCCCTTTGTGGTGTCAATTGGTCTCTTTGCCAGCGCTTTCGGCTCCTCGCTGGCATAGTAACTTTCTACCTCTATACAGTACATCCCCCTTGCCCGGCTGACGATCCCAACCCCTTTTCTCTATCCATAGAGCTGAGTTCCAAATAACTGCTGATATTTTACCATATCCCTACGTTTTTTTCCATTCCTAATTCAAAAAAGAGACGTTTCACCACATGTCCCATTTTCATTTTCCGCTCCAGGATATCCCCTTCCCTACATTTGGCCGCACTGCACAATAAGTAGCATCCGCCACAAAGACGACTAACAACAGGAGACAGAGCGCTGCACGCCATCTCCCTGACATCCTTTGATATAATTTGTCATAAAGGGGCAGCAACAAGCAGACCAATGCTGTCCCGGCCAACCCGAAAATAACCGCTCCTAACAGACAGATTCTTCCATTGATATTCATAAAATGTCCGCTATAATCCCACCACCTGATTCCCCAACGCAATTCCAGGAAATAGCTGGTCAAGTATTCCACAGCAGAACACACAATCAACGATAATCCGAATACCAGGAAAGGTCTTTTTCGCAAGGTACGAAAACATAAGCACAACAAAATCCCGCCGACACCATAAATCGGCAGGTAAGGTCCCCTGTATACACCCCTGTTAATAAAAGCATGATCTGTAAAAAAGAACAAAGTTACCTCCCACAGCCAGCCAATAAAAGCAAGTGAAAAAAATAACAGCACATAATAGTCAAATGGTTGAAATATCTTTTTTCTGTTCATGACAGTTAGGATACCCATTTTTCGGAATTTTACCAGCATTTGATTGGGCGGACAAAAAAACATCATCTGTCTCCACCACCAGGTCGCTGCCTGCTTCCACATCATAATACTGAAAATAATTTTCCTCCATGGGAATCCATCGCTTCTCAAACATCTCAAAGTAACTGCCCTCACGCTTCTGCAGCCGTTTCGTCTGTACCTCTTTAGAACAAGTCAGAAAGACCTTCAAATCATAAGCATCTGACAGAAGAGGATGATGTGAATAACTGCCCTCTACTATGAGCATCTGACACTGCGCAAGCTGTGATGCCTCTCCATACACTCCCTCCTGACAATGATAAGGCCGATAAAACACCTCTTCACCCCGCTGCGCCGGAGTCAGAATCTCCGAATGCAGACGAGCAAAATCCATATTTCCTCCAGGTACTTCCATCCAGTTTTCTGCCCGCTCTCCCATAGGAAGATAGAAATCATCCATGTGAATCACATTACATGTAAAAATTCCGGCAACCATCTGTGCAAAACTTGTCTTACCACTGCCGCATCGCCCATCAATACCTATGACTACAGAATTTTTATACTGTTTTGCCCGCTTCCCATCCTGTTCCCGGCCCGATACCACCTCTTGTTCCTGGCCTGATACCGTCTCTCGTTTACAGCCTGAAATCGTCTCTTGTTCCCGGCCTGATATCTCTCTTTGTTCAGGAACTTTGTCTTCTTTAGCTTCCAATGTCAATTTATATATTTCCCACAATACCGGAAAATAAATCGCATATTCCTTCCGCAGAAGCCGGTAATGAGGATGATACGCCTCATTATATGCCTTGCTGTGATGTACTGCAGGATATCCCTTTTCCTTCCATTGCTGCAGCCACGCTTCCATTCCGGGTATCCTCAATACTTTTACCTGTTCCAGTTTATCCTTAAATTCTTTCAGTAATCTATCCTTTTTTTCGGCACCGGTACCACCATCTTTTTTGGCCGTCAATACAAACAAATCTGTCAACAGTTCCGCCGCTTCCATGGATGGACATGCACACAAAGGGAAACGGCATAATCCATTCCCGATATCTTCCGGGACCTGTGACAAAGCATTTTCTGTCATACCGGAAAATTCTTCCGCCATATACTCCCGAACCATCTGCCGATTCACTACCATATGTTCCGGACCAAATACACTCTGAAATATTAATTTTCCATAATCCTGCGGCTCCATCAGTGGATATCTGTTCCTATGCTCCCGCAAAATTTCCATGAAAGAACTCTCCATACTCCCTCCATGTCACCGCTTTTCGATGACGCAAATTCAGATGAAGAATGCCCATTTCTCAGAACATTCTTCCGTGTGAAGCCTTCAATTTCCTTAGACAGCACCATTCAAATGCCTTGGAACATCTTCATATCCTTGTCAATCTTTCCTTATCAATCGTAATCCACCCCCATAAGGCAGAGACCTTGCGCCGGAGCCGTCGGACCGGCTTTTTGCCTCTCCGGATTGGCAAGCACATTTTCTACCTGTTCCACACTCATCCTGCCATTCCCCACTTCCAGCAATGTCCCCACCATAATCCGTACCATATTCTGCAAAAATCCTGTTCCATGAAAAATAAACCGCAGATAACCGCCCTCCCGCTCTATCTCTATCCTGTCCACCAGCCGCACTGTGGACTTCTTCATCCGGGGATTGACACAGAAATTCCTAAAATCGTGCTCTCCTTCCAAAACCGCTGCCGCCTGCCGCATACGCTCCAAATCGGGATGCTCTTCCAAAGGGGTATAATATTTCCTGTCAAAAACAGGCTTCACCTCCCCGTCATAACAGGTGTAGCAATAAGTCTTGCCAATCGCATTATAACGGGCGTGAAACCTGGGAGATGCCTCACGCACCTCCTTAACAACAATATCTTCAGGCAAATATGTATTCACATAATTCCGAATCTCATCACAGGAACTCTCTGTCTCCAAATAGGCATTGGCCACCATCGACCTGGCATGAACACCTGCATCTGTACGCCCCGCACCGATTACCTCTACCCGGCTGTCGCACATCCGCCCCAGAACACTTTCCAACTTCCCCTGTATGGTATTCTGCCCAGGCTGACGCTGCCAGCCATAGTAGCGGGTACCGTCATATTCCATTATAAATTTATAATTCTTCATGACTTTCCCTCCGATAATGATTTTCCTTTGATAATGACTTCTGATTGAGATGCTTTATACATAATTTGCAATTTACCTTTGTACTTCACTTTTTTCATATGATTGCCTCTCAATTATTATATTCCTCTATCCAATACTTGTCAAAATAAAAAGTCTGATATCAAGTTATTCCGCCCTGGAAACTTAAATCCGGAACTTAAAAGCTTTCTCTTCGCAAAGGCAAACTATATTTTCCAACATTTTAAAGGCTAAAATATGAACGGGACTAATAAGTGGAGAAATCTTTGAACCATACCTCATTCTGTTGAAAAGATATGGAAATATATTAGATGATATGATATACTGTCTGCGTTGTTGAAAATGACAAGAAGAAATTAGGAGCGAAAAATGATTATTTTAAATGATTATCTACACAAATTAATTATGGCTTGCCAATCGGCATTTGACAATAGATTATTATATGTTGGATTGCAAGGCAGTTATCTTCGTGGGGAAGCAAACGAAAACAGCGATATTGACATAATGATTATCATTGATCACTTTTCAGTTAAAGATATGGATAAATATCGAGATATTTTGAAGAGTATCGGCTATTTTGAAAAATCATGCGGATTTATATGCGGTAAAGATGAACTTACTCGTTGGAATCCGTTAGAAGTTTGCCAGCTTATTTATACTACCAAAGACATTTTCGGAACGCTTAAAGATTTTTTGCCGACTGCAACAATGGAGGACGAAATCAATTATGTAAAAATGAGCTTAGGGAATCTCTATCACGAACTATGCCACCGTTATATTCATGCGGACAGGGAAAAAAATATAGCGAAGTTTCGTATAACTTGTAAAAGTTTCTTTTTCCTGATTCAGAATTTGTATTATCTTGAAAGTGGAAAATTTGTTGTGACAAAGAAAGAATTAAAAGAACAAGTTTCAAAAGATGATCGTACGATTTTGGAACTTGCGGAACTACATGACGATTTTGATTTTGATAAAGCAATGTCATTACTGTTTACATGGTGTCAAAATGCTTTTATTCGCATGGAGGAGTTAAGATGACAGTGGAATATGGGTGCTTTCGCTATGGATGTTACCTCTTTTATGCAGAAATTGTAAATGGTCAACAAGTTGTAGACGAATTGAAATCTGATGATATTTTCCAAAAATTTAAAAATAGCACCCAGGAAGAAAATACGGTATCCTATAAAGTCAAAAAACGCTGCACTTCTCATAATTTCAAGACTGTGCAACGTTTTTATACTCCTACGACAAAATGATATCTTTCAATCCATATCAAAACAAGTGTCAGATATCAGGTCGTCACTCTTTTTCGTTTTTTCTAATTTCTTCTCTTTTACTCATAATCACCCAGAAATTATCTTCCCGTTCAATTTCACACACCACCCTGTCAACTAATTCATCCACCGACAATCCTGGTTCATGATACAGAGCGCAATCCATAACTTCAATTATCTTAGGCAGGTAAGCGGCGCCATTTCCCCTGAGCAAAACTTTCTTCATGACCTCCAGCAAC
>CAMWLE010000001.1 GCA_947175015.1 uncultured bacterium | reverse complement strand
TGCAAGTGGATATGGAGAAGACGTGAATCGCCGTACTGCAGCCGGATATGGAGAAAACAGGAACCGCCGTACTGCAAGTGGATATGGAGTAGACTTGAATCGTCGTATAGCGGTTGGAGACAGAGAAACGATCAATGGCCAAAACATGACCAGGAATAACAAAGCAGGCAATGGCCGCAGCGCAGCCGGAAACAGGAAATCGCCCAGTTGCCGAACAACAGCGGAGTATGCACAACCATCCAATCGTCGAACCACAACTGGGTATGCACAGTCAGCCAACCGTCGTAATGTAGCTGGGTATGCGGAAGCATCAAATCATTCTGCGGCTGCGCGACGCTCGGCAAACTATCGCCGCAGAAAACGTGTTTTCATGCAGCGGATGGCTGTTAGCATTTGGGTTTTGTGCCTGGTATGTCTGGCAGTGACATTGTTGGTGAGAAATCAACGGGCGGCTGGCCAGGACCAAAAAGGAAATCAAACCGTTGCGTCAAATGGCGTGGAAAATGTACCGCCAAAGCAGTTGGACAATACACAGTCGGACCCTATTCTTATACAGGGAATACCGGCAACGGAATTTGCAAAGCATCCAGAATGGACGGAGGACTTCCTGACGCCTAATGAATATTCCAGACCGGGGGATGCGCTGGAATCCGTCACCAATATTTTTGTGCATTACACTGCGAATCCAGGAACCAGCGCCGCTCAGAACCGCAGTTATTTTGAAAGACAGAAGGACGAGCATCTGGCCAGTGTCAGCGCTCATTTTATCATTGGTTATGAAGGCGAAATTATTCAATGTGTGCCGTTGGATGAGATTGCCTATGCCGTAAAGAGCCGGAACTTTGACTCCATATCTATTGAATGCTGCCATCTGGAAAAGGATGGTTCCTTTACCCAGGAAACATATGATTCATTGCTCGTTCTTTTGAGATGGTTGCTGGATATATATGATCTTGAATCGGAAGATATACTGCGTCATTATGACTGCGGCGGTAAAAAATGTCCTTTGTATTATACAGAGCATCCGGATGCCTGGGAAGAACTGAAAAAGGACGTGGACAAGTTGTAATATCTTTGCTAAAATAGAGGTGTATATGAGGAAATGGCAGATGTTCAAATGAGGAGGCTAAGGATGAATATATTATCGCCATCTATTTTAGCAGCGGATTTCAGCAGGCTTGGAGAGCAGATCAGGGAAGTGGAACATGCAGGGGCAAAATACCTTCATATAGATGTTATGGACGGCGTGTTTGTACCGTCCATTTCCTTTGGGATGCCTGTGATATCCTCTATCCGAAACTGTTCGGATATTTTCTTTGATGTGCATTTGATGATAGAGAAACCGGAGCATTATATTCATGAATTTGCCGATAGTGGAGCTGACTTGATTAATTTTCATCTGGAAGCTACGGAGGAAGTGGTGGGAACCATTGAGAAAATCAGATTTCGTGGGAAGAAGGTGGGTATTACCATTAAGCCGGCTACCCCTGCGAAAGCGGTAGAACCTTATCTGAAATTAGTGGATATGGTGCTGGTGATGACTGTGGAGCCTGGATTTGGCGGCCAGAAATTGATGCCGGAATGCTTGGACAAAGTAAGAGAAATCCGCGCGATGGTCATGGAGAAAGGACTCCACACGGATATCGAGGTGGATGGCGGTATCAGGCTGGACAATGTGGAACAGGCACTGGAGGCCGGCGCCAATGTCATCGTGTCAGGCTCGGCTGTCTTCAGAGATAATATTACAAAAAATGTAGAGAAATTTATGGCGAGAATGAATTGAAGTCAAAGTCCTGGTTTCAGAACGGTAAACTTGCAGATTAAAATGAAAACGGTTTAAGCTATTAAGATTGGTTGTTATTTGGCCGACAAACATAATAATAGATATTTTATAGATATTTGTGCTGTCAGGAGGCTTGATAGCAACGGAAGGGAGGCAGAGTATGAAGCTGGGAGGAGTCGGAACTGAACACAGTGCGACGATGCACCAAGTGACTGCTTGTGCCCATGATCATTCCCATGTCAATAATGAGGGTGGCGCTGCAGCTTCCGCAGCGAAGGCTGCTGCGCAGCTTCAGCAGATGGAAACGCAGCAGGATGCGCAGTTTTCTCTGTCTGCCTGGTTGGATAGAACGTTGGGAAGCGGCAAACGTATTCTGAAAAATTTCTGGAATGGCAGTAATGAGGCCAATGCAGGACAGGTTGGTGATAAAACAGGAAGTTCACAGGTCATGGCACAAATTTATGACAGTAATTCCACAGACAGCCTTGGCAGGAATGCGGCGGGGCAGAACAGTCAGCAACAGGATATGTCCCAGACAATGAATACACCTCAGATCGCTGCCGCTGCTACAGCCATGAATCCTCAGACCATACACCACGATTCTGCGTTTGCGGCTGTGGAAGAATCTGGTATACAGCAGGAGAGCATGTGGAAGAAGGTGCGGGTGAAATTTAAGGATATCACAGGGCAGTTGACCGGACACCTGCCAGGTAAATTTTTTCAGTTTCAACCTAAGAATTCGTTTCAGGCAAGGCAGGAGCCACCCAAAGAGGAGCTGCGCAAACGCAGTAAAGCCCGCAGGGACGAAGTGAAACTGGATTGCTTTCGGACGGATGACAGCTATTTACTGGATTCTTACGACAGGAAGGGAGAATATAGTAAGTTATCTACTAAAAATAAATAATCATGAGATCAATGGTCAAAGAACCAGTGCGCGCTTTTGGCGTGATAAATCTGGGACAGCCATGCGCGAAATTGCTGCTTTTGCGATTTCTGTGCATCAGTTACTGGTCGCGGATTAAACTGACAATTGTTGTTACTTTTCACGGGTAGGGGACGCGAGGTGTTTTCGTGCGCATTTTGCACGCAAAACCCGAGACTGCCTGCGCCAAAATGAGCGAATTTGGCTCATTTTGTGTGCATCATGTTGCTTTGAACGGCGAAGCCGTGAAAAGTAACCAATTGTTACATGTGTCTGGCAATTTGACCAAAAATCTATTGACAGAAAGTGGTTGTTTGTGTTACTTTATTCTGGATAGAAGCGTAAAACGCAGTGACGAAGAGAGTACATATTATAGTGGCTTTACAGAGAAGGTTCCGTTATGGCTGAGAGGAACCAGGCAGCGTAATGTGGAAGATGGCTTCTGAGCGGCGCACCGAATCTTTTGATTTCCGCAGGTACATATTGGCTTTTCCGCTTAGTGAGTTTATAGTGCAGTATACTATAATCGGTTTTGTCCGGAATGGATGATGGGCGGGAAAGAATGCTACAGGCTGCATTTTTCAATGTGGGCGGCGGTTGGGATGGGATAAGGCTGCGACGGGTTCCGCCTGTTATAGCGGATAGGATTAGTTATGAAGCACAGTCCGGCAATGGGATATATTATCATAGGCTTGGGGCACAAGCAATTGGGACTGGGGTGACTGACCCGAAGAGGTCTGTTCTGTGAGGAATGGATGAAAAGAAGTGGTATCACGGGCATATTGGCTCGTCTTCTGATACATGCTGTGAGGGCATGTATGAGAGGGCGAGCTTTTTTGTATGACTGTGAAACAAGAAGTCTTGGATTTGCGGCTGTGAGGAGACGAAAGTTTGTGTCTGCAAATTGATATGGGTTCGCAGCTATGACTGTAAAACCGATGGTTTGTATTTGTGACTGTTGGGAATACTGTATGATAATCAGAAAAGGAGAGAACATTTGTATGGAAAAGGAAAAAAGGGATAGGGAAATAAAGGATAAGGGAACTTATTATCTCACCACCGCCATTGCCTATACATCCGGAAAGCCCCATATAGGCAATAACTATGAAATCGTTTTGGCAGACAGTATCGTGCGTTTTAAGAGAAAGGAAGGATATGAGGTATTCTTCCAGACAGGGACGGATGAACATGGACAGAAGATTGAGTTAAAAGCGCAGGAAGCAGGCGTGACACCCAAGGAATTCGTGGATGGTGTGGCGGGAATCATTCAGGGAATGTGTGATATGTTGAATATCTCTTATGATAAATTTATCAGAACCACGGATGTATATCATGAAAAACAGGTGCAGAAGATTTTCAAGCGTCTGTATGCTCAGGGAGATATTTACAAGGGTGCTTATGAAGGTATGTACTGTACTCCTTGCGAATCCTTTTGGACAGAATCTCAGTTGGTGGATGGCAAATGCCCGGACTGCGGCAGAGAGGTGAAGCCTGCCAAGGAAGAGGCATATTTCTTCCGTATGAGTAAATATGCGGATAAGCTTATCAAACATATGAATGATCACCCAGAATTTATCCAGCCCGTATCCCGCAAGAACGAGATGATGAATAATTTCCTGCTTCCGGGTTTACAGGATTTATGCGTGTCCAGAACTTCTTTTCAATGGGGGATTCCGGTGGATTTCGACCAGAAGCATGTGGTTTATGTATGGCTGGATGCGTTGACGAACTATATCACCGGTATCGGTTATGACGCAGAGGGGAATAGTACGGAGCAGTATAGGAAATTTTGGCCGGCAGATTTGCATTTGATCGGCAAGGATATTGTTCGTTTTCATACCATATACTGGCCAATTTTTCTTATGGCGTTGGGTGAGCCTCTGCCAAAGCAGATTTTCGGGCACCCGTGGCTGTTGATGAATGGCGGCAAAATGGGCAAATCCAGGGGCAATGTCATTTATGTGGACGATCTTGTAGATTTCTTCGGCGTGGACGCGGTGCGCTATTATATGCTGCATGAGATGCCTTATGAAAATGACGGGAATGCCACTTGGGAGCTAATCGCGGAGAGAACCAATTCGGATCTGGCCAATACATTGGGAAATCTGGTAAATCGTACCATATCCATGAGCAATAAGTATTTTGGCGGCGTGGTGGCGGACAAAGGTGCGGAAGACAGTGCACTGGACGGGGAACTGAAAGCGGTTGTGACAGGGGCATTTGCGAAGGTGTCGGAGAAAATGGCAGAGTTACGTGTGGCAGATGCTTTGACGGAAATTTTTGCTGTTTTCAAGAGATGCAATAAGTATATTGATGAGACGGAGCCGTGGGTTCTTGGAAAGGTGGTGGGCCAGGATGCGGCTAAGACGGATCGCCTTTCTACGGTGTTGTACAATCTGGTGGAAAGCATTGTTATCGGCGCATCTATGCTACAGCCGTTTATGCCGGAAACAGCGGAGCGGATTGCGGCACAGTTGAATACGGAGCTGCGGAATTTCGATGAACTGGGTGAATTTGGTCTGTACAAGAGTGGAAATCAGGTTACGGACAAGCCAGAGATTCTATTTGCAAGGTTGGATATGAAGGAAGTGGAGAAGAAGGATGAGGAACTGGCTGCGGCAATGCAGGCTGCGACAGCTTCCAGTGCAGAGAATACAGCAGGAGCTTCCGCTAATACAGGTACAGGGAAGAAATTGAATGGTGATGCAGGGAAGAAGTCTGCGGCCGGGGCAGAGGCAGGTGTCTCAGGAACTGGGGAAGACAAAACGGTGCAGTCAGATACCATAGTGGATATTGAGGCGAAACCTGAGATCACATATGAGGATTTTGCAAAGCTGCAGTTCCAGGTAGGAGAGATTATCTCCTGTGAGGCAGTGCCCAAGTCCAAAAAGCTGCTCTGCAGTCAGGTAAGAATCGGCAGTCAGGTGAAGCAGATCGTATCCGGTATCAAAGCATATTATAGTCCGGAAGAGATGGTGGGGAAAAAGGTGATGGTGCTGGTGAATTTGAAGCCTGCTACATTGGCCGGTGTAGTGTCCGAAGGCATGTTGTTGTGCGCAGAGGACGCGGAGGGAAATCTGGCATTGGTTAAACCGGAAAAGGAGATGCCTTCCGGAGCGGAAATCTGTTGAGGTGTTGAGAGGATATGTGAGGGGGAAAGCTGAGGACATTAGATATGATTTCACATTCAGCAGACGAAATGCAATCAGCGCAAAGAAAGACAGAACTGCGATAATTAAATAAATGATAGAGATGTCAGGAAAAATATTGAGGTTATGCGGGCTGATTTTCGCAAACAAAGAGACAAATACCCTGCTGCTTATGGCTGGGTATTTGTCCATGTTCAGGAAAGGACAGGGGTATGTAGGAGCATGAAGAAAGAAGAATTTTATTTTGATTCAAGAGATGGCAAGACGAAACTGCATGCGGTCCGATATTGTCCGGAGGATACGGGTGCTGTCTGCGGTGTCCTGCAAATTGTTCATGGGATGGCAGAGTATGTGGAGCGATATGAAGAATTTGCGGCATTTTTCACAGCCAGGGGCATTGTGGTGACCGGTGAGGACCATTTGGGCCATGGAAAATCCGTGAATAAGGCAAGGGGCGGAAAATATGGTTATTTTTGTGAACAGGACCCAGCTACGGTGGTGGTACGGGATGTGCATCGTCTCAAGAAAATGACACAGAAGTTATATCCTGATGTACCATATGTGATTATGGGGCACAGTATGGGGTCTTTTATCACACGTAATTATATGTTTCGCTATGGAACAGGAATTTCAGCAGCGATCATTATGGGAACGGGAATGCAGCCACCTGTGACATTGCGCCTGGCAAAGGCGGCGGTGTGTATTCAGAAACTTATCTGTGGTTCAAACCATGTAAGTAAGTTGATTGACAAGTTGGCTTTCGGCAGCTACAATAGAAGAGTCAGAAATCCCCGGACACCTTTTGACTGGTTGAGTCGTGATCCGGAGCGTGTAGATGCGTATATTGCAGATCCTTTGTGCGGATTTATCTTCACAGTAAATGGCTTTGGCACTTTGTTTGAGCTGATTTCCAGGTTGTATCAGAAGGAGAATCTGGAACAGATACCGAAAAATCTGCCGGTATTCATGGTTTCGGGAACGTCAGATCCGGTAGGGGATTATGGCAGGGGTGTCAGACGAGCTTATGATTCTCTTGCAGAAACAGGGCTTAAGAATGTGAAATTGAAGATGTACAAAGGGGGCAGACATGAGCTGCCAAACGAAACCAATCGGGATAAGATTATGCAGGACATTTATGATTGGATGAAAGGTACGGTCTTGTGATGGATATCGGGACAAGATGGAAGGCTTATGAGTACCGATGGGCCATGGAGAGCGAATGGTCCTCTGCTATGAGGATGATTTGGAGAACATTTCTGAAATATGAGGGGAAGGATTACTCTCAGGAGGGGATTCGGCACTTTTTTGATTTTATCACAGACGACAAATTGTTTGTTATGTTTCTGAAGGGAGAATATCAGTTGATGGTAGCATTGGATGGGGGGCATATTATTGGTGCCGGTTCCATCAGGAACAGGAATCAGCTATCCCTTTTGTTCGTAGAGGAAGCCTATCATCATATGGGGGTGGGAAGTACCATGCTCAGGAAACTATGTGATTATCTGAAGACGGAAGCGGGAGAGCAGTCAATGTTCGTTCAGGCAGCACCATATGCGGTGGATTTCTATCGAAAGCATGGGTTCCGCATGATAAGGTCGGAAATGGATGTGGCAGGTATACGGGTGACACCTATGGAAAAAAGGTTTTAGGTTACGGAATCGGAATGCCGCAGGGCGGCAGTATGGAGGTTAGTATGAAATTTTTCAATTTGGATAGTCCTTTGATGCAGGCATTGAATAAGCTGGCGGATTTGATGTGGTTGAACGTTTTGACAATGCTTTGTTGTATTCCTATTATTACAGTGGGCCCTTCGCTGACAGCAATGCACTATATGGCGCTGAAGATTGCAAGGAATGAAGAGGGATATATTACCAGAGGCTTTTTTAAATCCTTTAAGGAAAATTTCAAGCAGGGGGTGGCAATCTGGCTGATTCAGTTATTTGTCATTTTGATGTTAGTTGGAGATTTCTGGATTATTGCCTTTTCGGGACTGGAATTCAACAGATTTCTGCAGGTGATCCTGTTGGCCATTGCCATTATGGTATTTTTTATCAGTATGTTTCTCTATCCCATATTGGCGAAATTTGAGAATACGGTGTTTCACACCATAAGAAATGCGTTATTTGTGGGAGTGCTGCAGTTTCCCAAGACGGTTTTGATGATGTTCTTGAATGTTCTGCCGGTGGCGATGTTTCTTCTGGTTCATCAGTTGATACCAGTAGTGTTTCTGTTTGGCTTGTCGGTTCCGGCATGGCTTTCTGCCAAGTTGTATGATAAATTCTTCCAGAAGCTTGAGGATCAATATAGGGAAGCGAACGAACCTGCGATGAAGGAAGCGGAAGAGGATGATGAGAGGATTTTCAGGGATGAGTTGGATGAAAGTCTGGCAGGGGATTCTAATACGCAGGGATAAAGAGTTGTGGTATAGTGGCATTAACTCAGATAAACTTATAAAGCGATGGCAATATAACGCTTTGTTTTCTTTCAACACTGTGAGGAGTACGGAAAAAGTGTTTTTGTTGTAATGCTTTATAAGTTTATCTTTAGCGGCAGTAATTTCTGTTATGTCTGGCAATATTCATTTCTCATAAAATAGTAATCTTAATTTAGTCTCAAAATGTCTGAAAAATTAATCCCAGGACGGAATCTGGCTGATATCTGGTATAAGTGTAACTTTCTGTAGCGTTTCTGGAAATTTTCGAAATATAGAATATAGTGACAGGTAATATGAGTACCAATTTCTAAAATTGTGTTTGTATACAATGAAACGACAAGAATAAACAGAAAATGTCGAATTTTGTCGTCGGATTAATGGTGAAAAAGCTGGAATAATATTATATCATTTACAGTATAGTTATTTATTTTAATATTTACTATAAAATATTACAATTATAAAATGCCTGTATAGTGAACGGATGGAGAATTGTTTTCGTTGTATAATAAGTCTAACGCACAAATTCACTTTATTTCGTGCAGAATTGTTTGCTAATTTGTTGTACACCAGAAAGTGCTTTGTGTGTTATTTTATTTTTTTAAAAGTTGTAAAATGGTGGTTATATTGTAATTGAGCGAAAATAGGATTGCACAATAACTTTAGAAAAAATGAAAGGAGAATTTTCGTGTTATGGGTATTAAGTTTATAAGAAAGGTTACATATGTATTAATTGGGATGCTCTTTGCAAATATTTTATATGTTACAGCATTGGCAGCAACTTCAAGGGATGTATTAGGCATATGCCTCTATGAAAATTATGTGGTTCAGGATAAAGATAAGTGGTGCTGGGCAGCAAGCGCTGAAAATGCAATTATATGGGAAGGATCGTCCGGCCGTACTCAGTGGGATGCTGTAAAATATCTAAAAGGTACATTTTTTGATCCCTATCCTAATGATGCTGGTTCTATTTATGATTCAGCAGCTGCTGCTGAATATATCAGCGACAATACTGAGACATATACTGCGGTTGAAGCTAAAGAGACATATTCTTTCTTAGGGCAGCAGATTTGGAATCGACACCCTGTTATTGTTGGTGCGGGATATTACAATTCATCTGGAAAGCGAAACGGCGGTCATGCTACATTAATAATAGGTTATACATTTGATGGCATAGAAGAAATAACTTATTATGATTCACTGACTGATACAACCGAGACCTGTACATATACCCAATTTTGCGATGGGTCTTATAACGGGCGAAAATATGACCAGACTTGCTACAATACAACACCTTGATTATTAATAGTTAGTAGAAAGGAAATAATAGTTATGATAAAAAAGATGCTCGGTGTGTTTTTAGTACTGTTCTTTACAGTTGGCATGAATGTATGTGCGATGGAGTCGGAAGATGAACCGGCCTTAATTAGGGATGCCATGTCAAAAATGTCCAATACTAAAATGGAGCGGCTTTCTGAAATTGAAGAGCTGATGAATGACAATTTATTCCAGAAAGATATCAATGTATTAAGCAGGGAAGGTTATCGAGAAAAAATCACAGAATATGATTTGGACGGTGCGTATCAAGTCTATATTCTTGAACCCCTGCTTGCTACAGTCTATAATGAGACAGGTTCTTTTTCGGAAGCAATTACTGATAGTGTACAATGGAAGATACCAATAAAGACAGAGTCTGGTACGGCCGGGTTGGCTGTTGTGAATGAGTCAGACATGGGATTGACTTTTAGTGGCACTATTGTTGGTGACACGTCCAGCACGTGGTATGTTAATGAAGAAAAAATAATAGCAAGTGTGAACAACGCAATCAATATGAAAGAACCTATTGAATCCATATGTATTGTACATTCCTATATGTATTATACAACATTTGTCTATTTATACAGCTCTAATGCAGAATATTTGATTCCATACAGCATATATGCTGACGAGCTTCATTTGGAAAATGGAAAAGTTTATTCTGTTTCCGATGTCATGAAAGCTTTTAGTAAGTGTTTTGATGAATCTGAAGTGATTAATCATCCTAACAATAACGGAGGTGTGCCGTTCCGAAGACAAGGACTAACAGTTTATGGTGTGGCTTTAGTAAGTATTGCTTCAATTTTGCTGATTATTGTTTTGACCTTTTTCCTTTTGAAAACTAAAGAAATTAAGGATAAAAGTGAATAAAAACATTGACATTTTCCTGATTAGGTATTATAAGTAATGTTGATAATGATCCTGAGTTTGACACTAAAAAGAAGAAAAAGTTCTACAGCCACTGATTTTACTGGCTTGTAGGACTTTTTAAAATTCTGATGTTGTACATTATTCTCCTGTTTTTTGTCCTGTCGCAAAAATTCTTTACCATCCAGTTCCTTTTCCAGATAGCAGTATACATTTAGCGTGATGAAGCTATAGTCAGCCTTCGCATAGGAACAGGCACAATAGAATGCATTGAGCGACTTTCTGTAATCTTCGCCAGGAAGTGCCTGTATACGAAGCGGATCGAATCAGCAGCTTTCAGTGTCGGCATGGAAAGCACCAAAAGGAAGAGGGCTTAAGTTTGATGTACGGGGTTACACTCCTTCATGTATATTTGTCGCAAACTTATTATACAACAGGAAAGGCTCTGTATTCAAAATATTCTGGGAAAGTAGGTGCATCTACAAATAGTCTGTTAGAAATCAATAGGAATGATAATTCTTTGATCAAAGATATAGAAACGATTGATTTAAATAAATTTGAGCTATTGGTAACAAGGCATACACATGAGTTGGAATATGCCATGCAGTGTGAAGGATATGTTAAAAGGAATATAGAAAGTGCTTAAAAGAAGAAAACTTTGGCATTATGTGTGGTAGCTGCTGCAAATACATACATTTTGCACAATAACAAACAAAAAAGATTGTGCAAAATGACATGAAAAGGGAAAAAATGCCAAGTTTATAAGCAATTTTTACAATGGAGATAAAAAACTTTGTGAAATAGTAGTATGGTATAGTTTGAAGTTTTTCGTTATACTATTAGTGTAAGTGAAGCGGTGTCAAGGCCATTATGTAGAATAGAAAGCTGTACAATGGACTGGTAAGATATCGGTATAGCTAAAGAAACTATGTGAACGGTGAAAGGAGTTTACAGTTATGGCAAGTTTATCATTAAAGAATATCTGCAAAGTGTATCCGAACGGTTTTGAAGCAGTAAAGGATTTCAATCTGGAAATTGCTGACCAGGAGTTTATTATCTTTGTAGGACCATCCGGATGTGGTAAGTCTACCACCCTCCGTATGATTGCAGGTCTGGAAGATATCTCTTCCGGTGAGCTGAAGATTGGTGACAGGGTTGTGAATGATGTTGAACCGAAGGATCGCGATATTGCGATGGTATTCCAGAACTATGCTTTGTATCCCCATATGTCCGTGTATGACAATATGGCATTTGGTTTGAAGTTGAGGAAAGTTCCCAAGGATCAGATTGACAAGATGGTGAAGGAAGCTGCTAAAATTCTTGACTTGACCCCTCTTCTTGATCGTAAGCCAAAGGCTTTGTCAGGTGGTCAGAGACAGCGTGTTGCCATGGGACGTGCAATTGTTCGTAATCCTAAAGTATTCCTTATGGATGAGCCTCTTTCCAACTTGGATGCTAAACTGCGTGTACAGATGCGTATTGAGATTGCAAAGCTGCATCAGAGACTGGGTACCACAATCATCTACGTTACCCATGACCAGACAGAGGCTATGACCCTTGGTACAAGAATCGTAGTTATGAAGGATGGTGTGGTTCAGCAGGTAGATACCCCTCAGAATCTTTATGAGAAGCCTCGCAACCTGTTCGTGGCAGGATTTATGGGTTCTCCGCAGATGAACTTCCTGAATGCAACTGTTAAGGTTTCCGGTAATATTGCAAATCTTGAGATTGCAGGACATAGCATTCCATTGCCTCCGGAGAAATCTAAGAAGATTATTGACGGCGGTTATGACGGCAAGACAGTTACCTTTGGTATCCGTCCTGAGAATGTAGGAGATTCCGAGGAATTCCTTGCGAAATTCCCTCAGAGTACATTTGAGTCTTCCGTAAGAGTATACGAGTTGCTTGGTGCAGAAGTATTTCTGTATTTTGATTTGGATGAGTTCCCTCTTACAGCAAGAGTTGATCCTGCTACTAAGGCAAGACCTGGTGATACCATCAAATTTGCATTCGATATCGACAAGATTCATGTATTCGATAAAGAAACTGAGCAGATTATTACTAATTAGTTCAGGAATTTACAGGGGTGCCGGCGGGCACCCCTTTTTGTAGTCTGTTTGGTACAGGCAGACTTCTGATTGATACAGACAAACTACAGACTAATTCAGAAAGGCACAGGGGGCAGAATGATATCAAATCAGACAATTCAGACCAGCATAGATGAACTGAAAGCTATTACAAAGGTGGATTTGTGTGTATATAATTTATCGGGAATGCCGGTTGCTACTACGGGGCAGATTGACATTGCGGCAGACCTGATCAGTGGATTTGCATATTCGCCTGCAGATAGTCAGGTAATCGGAATCCATCATTTGTTGAAGATTATGGATGAGGGAGAAATCTTGTATATTTTGGTTGCCAGGGGAACAGGCGATGACGCATATATGATAGGAAAAATTGCGGTTTGTCAGCTTCAGAATCTTGTCATTGCATATAAGGAGAGATTTGACCGAAATAATTTTTTCCAAAATCTGTTGTTGGATAATTTGCTTCTGGTTGATATTTATAACAGAGCGAAAAAGCTTCATATTGAAGTATCGGCGCCAAGGGCCGTGTTCCTGGTGGAAACCCGTTTGGAGAAAGATGGGATTGTAACAGAATTGCTCAAGGGTATGTTCTCTAATCATTCAGGTGATTACATTACGGCGGTGGATGAAAGTAGTGTGATTTTGATTAAGACATTGGAGCCGGGATATACCAATGAATCATTGATGGAAGTGGCGGAGACCATTGTCGCCATGATGAATACGGAGGCTATGCTGAATGTAAAGGTATCCTTTGGAACCGTGGTGCAGGAGTTGAAGGATGTGTCCAAGTCATATAAGGAAGCTAAAATGGCTTTGGATGTGGGGAAGATATTCTATGCGGAGAAGGATACTATGGCTTATAATACGTTGGGAATCGGGCGCTTGATTTACCAGCTTCCAGTGAATCTCTGCAAGATTTTCATTGATGAAATATTCGGTGAAAATGTCCCTTATAATCTGGACGAAGAGACTTTGAATACGATCAATAAGTTTTTTGAAAATAATCTGAATGTTTCGGAGACTGCCAGACAGTTGTTTGTACACAGGAATACATTGGTGTATCGTATTGAGCGGATACAGAAGAACACAGGATTGGACTTGCGTAACTTTGATGACGCTCTTACTTTTAAAATTGCTTTGATGGTAGTAAATTATATGAAATATCTGGATAGTTTGGATTATTGATTATGCCATTGACCCGCACTTTTAAGGCAAATTTGTAAATGGATGTAATAAGTTAGACAACCCCCTGAATATACTTAGGTAAGAAAATGCGATTGCAGTTTTGGCAGATGGCAATTGTTATGAGAATCTATTAGTATATCAGGGGGAATTTTTATGTTTTATGATAGGAAAATTAAGTATTTGGATTATTATGAAGATGGTGTACGTGTCAGAGGCGGAGGCTTTATCAAGCTGGAGGCCAGAGGCACAAATTTACGGGTGGAAGTGGTCGTGTCGGGATTATATCCAAATGATTCTTTTACGCGTGATGTGGTATTTCGCAGTCGAAAACGGGCCAGTATTGTGGGGAAGATTGTGATTGTAAATGGCAGAGGACAGTACCGACAATTGTGTCAGGATTTAAAAGACATTGAAGGGACTGGGATTGGATATGATGAGCTGCAGGGTGTATATATTTCATTGGGTCCGGGACGAGAACTGTCTTGCAGTTGGCCGGCGAGGGAGCTGTCCGCGGAAGGAGAGAGCCAAAGGAGTAAGATGGATGCGGGGGAAGTTACAAGTCACAGGAATGGGGTGGATGCGTTAGAAGGGGGAAATCACAGGAATAGGATGAATGCGGTAGATGAGGAGAGCCGCAGGAATGAGACAGATGTGTTGGGAGGGGGATATCGCCGGAATGGGACGGATGCGGCGGAAGGAGAGAATCTCAGGAATGGGACGGATGCGGCGGAAGGGGAGAATCGCAGGACTGGGATGGATGCGCAGGAAGTGGAGAGCCGCAGGACTGGGATGGATATGTTGGAAGTGGAGAGCCGCAGGACTGGGATGAATGCGCAGGAAGTGGAGAGTCGCAGTAATGAGATGGATGGGATGGATGCGGCGGAAGTGGAGAACCATAGGGACGGGATGGATGTGTTGGAATGGGGAAATCGCAGGAATGGGACGGATGCGGCGGAAGGGGAGAACCGTAGGAATGGGGGGAATAAGACAGATGCAGCGGAAGGGGAGAAACTCAGAAGTGGGATGAAGGAATCAGAAGAGGGGAATAGTAGAAATAGGATAGATGAGGCGGAATGGGGGAGCCGCAGGAATGGAAGGGAGGAGGCGCAAGGGGAGAACAGTGGGAGTGAGATGAATGAGACGGAATGGGAGAACCGCAGGAATGGAGTGATAGAGAAACAGGTAAGTAATAGCAATGAAATGAATATTGATGAGGGGAATTATGGCAGGAATAGAATGAATGCAACAAGAGGGGAAGTCCGTCAGAGTGGAATGAGCAGACTGGAAGGTGAAACGTATCAAAATGGAATGAGCAGGCGGCAGGGAGAAGCCCGCCAGGGTGGGATGAGTACAATGGAAAGGAATGATCATAGGGGGAGAATGAGTGATATAGAAGCGAGTGCAAGTGACAGGTGGGGAAACGGAAAAGGCGGACAGTATGCGGTAAATAGTCAAGAGGAAAATGAAAGTCAAAAGAATAGAAAACGGGAAGCAGGGCAGGACGTGTTGGGAAATGGGAGAGGAGTGAGACCGGGAATACAGAAAGCAGAAGCAGGAAAACCTGTAAAATTATTGGAAGATAAATGGCTGCAGTTATGTGCGATCTATCCACATATTCACCCTTTTCGCGATAAACGGGAATATTTATCCATTGGACCGGCAGATTTCGTACTATTTCCTGCAGCTTCCTATAAACTGGTGAACAACAGCTTTCTGCTCCATGGCTATTACAATTATCATCATTTAATTTTGACCAGACTGGAACAGAAAGGAGAATATCGCTATTACATAGGAGTACCGGGAAGCTATTTTGAAAAAGAGAAGCAAGTGGCCATCATGTTTGGGTTTGAGAGTTTTGAATGTGAGACTGAGCCGGCGCAGATAGGGGATTTTGGTTATTACATGATGCGCACAGAATTGTAAATGTCTGTAAATTGCTGCTACACATGCAAACCTTCTCCATGAAAGTCAGGAATGAAGCTTTCCATAGCTGTATTACCAATCTGCATAAAACCATTTTCAATCCCAATCTTATCTGCGAAGGAAAGTACTCGCTCATATTCCGCCTGAGAGACCCGGCGGTTTAATTCAGGAATCTGTGCTGCCTGCCTTAACGGGGTATATTGATTCATAATACTGATATAAATGTCATTACCATATGTGTCATGAAGGTAGCGCAGAATCCGTTTGGCATCGCCTGTCTGTCCTGGAAGAAGCAGATGACGTACAATAACCCCTTTTTTCATAAGCCCCGTTTCGGAATCGAAAACAGGGGTTCCTGCCTGACGGAACATTTCTTCTATGGCCTTAGATGCTGTCTCAAAGTAATCCGGGGCATGGGAGTACTGTTGGGCCAACTGTTTGGAATGATATTTCAGGTCAGGCAGATAAATGTCGACCAAACCTTCCAACAAGCGCAGGGAAGAAACTTTCTCATAACCGGAGCTGTTGTATACAATGGGGATCGAAAGCCCCTGGCTTTTGGCTTCCGTGAGAGCAAGACATATTTGCGGGAGAAAGTGTCCGGCAGTGATGAGATTGATATTGGCGGCGCCCTTTGCCTGCAATTCCAGAAAAATTTGTATAAGACGTCCGATGGATAAAGGGCGGGCATTTTGAGGAGTGTTGGACGCAGGGTGCGCGATAGAATAGTTTTGGCAGAAGATACATTGCAGACTGCATCCGGTAAAAAAGACGGCACCGGAACCGCAATCACCGGAAATGCAGGGCTCTTCCCAAAAGTGCAAAGCGGCCCTGGCGGCAGTTACTTCAGCGTTCTGTCCGCAAAAACCCCTGCTTCCGGCCATGCGGTCAACATGACAGTTACGGGGGCAAAGAGTACAATCGTGCATTATGGCATCTATTTTTTCGCGGGTTATATTCATAAAAAATTCTCCACATGCTATTTACGGCTTAGGAGCTGTCGTAAAATAAATTTCCCAATAAAAACCGCACACCCCAAGACTTGGATACAACTCCACCCGGCTGCCTTACGGCACATGAGAGGTTCTGTTTAGTGCTGCTTTGTTCCCAACCTGACACGGTTCACAGATTCCCATTGCGCAAGACCGAATTTCATCATTGCATAAAGTCTTGGAAATGTACGGCTTTATTCAGTGTATCTGTTTCCGAAGGATTTGTCAAGAGTGTAAAATAAGTTTATTTATGGAGAACTTATTGGAGAAACTTATTTATGAAGAATAGGAAGACTTTTGTATAGAGAATATGTTATACTTTCAGATATAGCATAGTGTGCCGATGCTGTTAACTTAAGCGCTTCATGTTTGCAATTTGTTGTACAACGCTATGGATTAGGGGGCATTTTCTGATACGAAGCATTCATTAGACTTCTTAAGTGAATGACATGGATAGTGTACAAAAGTTGTGATGATATCAGGATTTGCAATCGCGGAGATGGAAAAAGTTCTACAAGAATATCGGATACACTATAATAAATACGTAATGACTTTGAAGGGAGATTGGGTTTACATGAAGATAAAAACGAAGGAAAAGTCATATGAGGAAGTGCTGGCGCAGCCTGTGGAAGTGCATCGGCGGCCTTTGCGGTCGGGACGATTATTTCGGCTTCTGATGAAAATGCTGTCTTGTTTTGACTTGAGAGCGACTAATTTTACCTGTCGGAAAGTCGGTATGGAGCAATTGGGTAAAAATGAACCATGCCTGTTTCTAATGAATCATTCCAGTTTCATTGATTTGAAAATAGCCGCGTCAATACTCTATCCCAGACCTTTCAATATTGTCTGCACCTCCGATGGTTTTGTTGGCAAAAATTGGCTGATGCGTGCGGCGGGTTGTATTCCCACGAAGAAATTTGTTACAGATATGGTTTTGGTGCGTGACATGATGTATGCGTTGAAGAAGCTGAATAGTTCTGTGCTGATGTTTCCGGAGGCAAGTTATAGTTTTGACGGAACAGCAACGCCTTTGTCGGATAGTATGGGAAAATGCCTGAAGCTGCTCCGCGTACCGGTGGTGATGATCCGTACCTATGGTGCGTTTGCCAGAGACCCGCTGTATAATAACCTGAAGCTGCGCAAAGTAGATGTTTCTGCGGATATGGAATATTTGCTGTCACCGGAGGAGATTGCCATCAAATCAGTAGAAGAGTTAAACGAAATTTTGAAAGATAAATTTACTTTTGACAATTTCCGCTGGCAGCAGGAGAACCATATTCGTATTGCAGAAGCGTTCCGGGCAGATTGTCTGAACAGAGTTCTTTATAAATGTCCCCAATGCAAAGCGGAAGGGAAAATGATGGGGAAAGGCGTGAGGCTTACCTGTGGTAATTGTGGGAAGGCGTATGAATTGACGGAATATGGTTTTCTGGAAGCTGTGGAAGGAGATACGGAATTTGCGCATATTCCCGACTGGTATCACTGGGAGAGGGAGAGTGTGCGTCAGGAGCTGGAAAGCGGGACATATCGTTTGGATGTGGCAGTGGATATTTATCTAATGGTAAATACAAAGAGTATTTATAAAGTAGGAGAGGGGAGACTTCGCCATACAGTGGAAGGGTTTCATCTGACAGGCTGTGATGGCAGACTGGATTATACGCAGAAACCCAATGTATCTTATAGCCTGTATTCGGATTATTATTGGTATGAGATGGGAGATATGATCTGTATCGGCAATGGTGAAATGCTTTATTATTGTTTTCCCAAGGCGGGCGGCGATGTGGTGGCAAAGACAAGGCTGGCAACGGAGGAGCTTTACAAAATGGTCAGGAAGCTTTAAAATCATGTGTTTGCCGTGTGGCAGCACAAAGTAGAGGTTGCGCAGCGAGTATCTTTGTGCTATGATTAGCACATATGCAGAAGCCGTATAAACGCTCCAGGGTGTGTAGGTATCAGCGTTTGCTGAATTTATAATAGAAACAGAAGTAAGAAAGGAACAGAGAATGAAAGAAACTACTTTAGTGATTATGGCAGCCGGAATGGGAAGTCGTTTTGGTGAAGGAATCAAACAGTTGGAGCCCATGGGACCAAATAAGGAAATCATAATGGATTATTCTGTCTATGATGCAATGGAGGCGGGGTTTAATAAAGTTGTATTTGTGACCAGAAGTGATCTGTTGGATATCTTAAAAGAGGTAATCGGCAATCGGGTTGAAAAAAAATTCCCTGTACAATATGTTATCCAGGAACTTTCCGATATCCCGGAAGGATTTCAGGTGCCTTCCGACAGAACGAAACCATGGGGGACGGGACAGGCGGTGCTATCCTGCAAGGGGGTTGTGGATACTCCTTTTCTGGTAATCAATGCGGATGATTATTATGGAAAAGACGCGTTCAAGCTGATACATGATTATTTGATAGCGGACCACAGTACTGACAGGCAATATGATTTCTGTATGGCGGGTTTCATTCTGGGCAATACATTGAGTGATCATGGCGGTGTCACAAGAGGAATATGTGTGCTGGACGAAAACGGAAAGCTTGCAGGGGTGAATGAGACGAAAGGGATTGTGAAGACATCCAAGGGTGCGACATGCGAAGACGGAAAAGGCAATATAGTGCCATGTGATGTTCACAGCCATGTTTCCATGAATATGTGGGGGTTTACACCTGATTTCCTTGATGCACTGGAAGAGGGGTTCCGGGATTTCCTGGCCGGCCTGGAAGAGGGCGATACCAACAGCGAGTTCCTGCTCCCTATGTTCGTGGATGCGCTGATTCAGAATGGCAGAGCCAGTGTATCAGTATTGGAGACAAAGGATAAATGGTTCGGAGTTACTTATAAGGAAGATAAGCCAATTGTGGTGGAATCCATCCGCAGGCTGATTGCAGAAGGAAAATATCCAAACAATCTGTATGGTGATTGAAGTTTATATTTTGAACTTTATACATGTGGGAGAACTTTTCCAAAAAGGAAGTTAATTTATCATATGAGGAGGAAACTATGAGTGAAGTAGATCTTAACAAACAGCAGGAAGGAAACACAGAACAAGGTGCTGCAGCCAATTTCGGGCAGGAGACAGGTACATATCAGGATCCTTTGGCGAATGCGCAGCAGCAGGGAACATATCAGGATCCACTGCAGAATGCGGGGAAAGAACCAGAAAAGAAAAAGATGGGCGGAAGTGATTGGGTTGCTACAATATTGGCTGTTGTTTTGGTTAGATTAGTGGGAGTCGTGGGGGCATTGATTTGCTTTGGTGGTTATTGGGCAGTGCGTGCGATTGTGAAGTCCAAGATGGCAGTGGGAGCAAAGGTGGTTCTGGGTATCCTTGTAGGGTTGGCATTTGTGCTGTTAATGATTGTGTTTATTATATTCAGCGCATATTTAAGTGCAAGTATTAATTAAGTGTGAATGGAATGAAGTTTCTCTAAGTCAGTAGGGGGATGTGCAAACACCCCCCTTTGTACACTGACAATAGCGCTAAAGCGCATGGAGAAACTAAGTCATTCCCAAGGAATAGCGAAGCCATTCCTTTATGAACGTAAGCGGACAAGTTCGTTTTGTGCAGCGTTCTTCCGGGCTTGCACCAAGTTCAGCGATTGTTTGCGTCTCTCTGCAGAGGCGCTGCCGCCGTTGGCGGTATGATGGGAAGCGGGCAAATATGGTTGGCGCCAAGTGCTTTCAGCACTTTGGTATCTGTACACTCTCTTATGTGGGTGGGAGGATGGGTGAAAATATGAAATGTTTGAGAAAGCTTTTCCGGGGATACCTGGGAATGGTTGGGGGGATTGTTGTTCTGGGGTTGATGCTTTTAGCCGCAGTGGTGTTTGCAGGCGGACACTACCTACTTGAACTGCTGTTTTTCTTTCTGCTGTTGGTATTCCTGGTATTTGTGGGATTGATGGTGTTTGGGATTGTGGTGTTGAGCCACTATGAGAAAGTAAAGCAGGAATTATGGAAGATTCCCGGTTTTTCCGAAGAACGTTTGGGAAGAGAGGCGGTAAAAGCACCACGGATTAAGAATATGGTTTTGTGCAGCGATGCTGTTTGCTATTATGGAAATACTTATCTTCCCCAAATGATTCCGCTGCAGGATATCGTATGGGCATATCAGGGACAGAACCCGAATGAAGGCTTTGGATTGGTCATCTGTACCAGGGATGGGGAGAAGCTTTCGATACCCTTGATAGCGAAACGCAAACAGCGCGAGCCGGCGCTTCGATATGTACTTCGATTGATTGCCAGGAAAAACAAAGGGGTACTCATTGGCTACAGGCAGGAATATGAGAATATGTTTTACAGAGACTTAAATGGATTGCTGTTTCAGGTGCAGGAAGGCGGGTTCATGGACAGCGGATATTTGGAGCAGGAATATCTTCAAAATGATTATTATACGAAAGATTTTCAGTGAAGATTAACTTCGGCGTTTTTCTTTTTCTATTTTATTTCGTATTCTCAGTTCAGTGAAAAAGGTTTTCAGCAGATCACTGCATTGGGATTCTAAGATACCCCTTGTCACAATGGCCTGATGGTTGAATTGAGGCATTTCCAGAATATTTAATATGGAGCCGCCGCAGCCGGCCTTGGGATTCATGCACCCCATGACGACTTCCGGAATACGGGCCTGAATAATGGCACCGGCGCACATCTGGCAGGGTTCCAGGGTAATATAGATGGTACATTCTTCCAACCGCCAGTCTCCTATATATTTGCTGGCTTTTTTGATGGCGGTTATTTCTGCATGGGCAAGGGTATTTTTATCTGTGTTGCGGCGATTATAACCGCGTCCAATGATTTTTCCTTCATGTACAATGACGCAGCCAATGGGAACTTCTCCCAGGGCAAGCGCTTTCCTGGCCTGTTTCAAGGCTTCTTTCATATATTTTTCGTGAATACTTTGAATTGCTGCCATAATTTCATCTCTGTTTTCAGGATTTTATTCTTGATATTGTGAAAATAATAGTATCACAGAATCAAAAAAATAGCAATCATGTAAATTGGAAATCTCTCAGAGCCGCTACATATTTTATATGTGAATTGGCAATCCTATTTGAAAAATGAAAGATTCCGCAGTGAGCCAGTATCATTTGTTATTGTTCACCTGCAATGTCATTCACTTAAGGATTTTCATCTCGTATTGTTTGATGGTACAGATGAATTATTCGGGAGGGGATGCCGTATACAAGGCGGCGATTGCCTGCGTGATTGACATTGAGAGCGGACAGGAGCAAAGGATTCCACAGAGGGTTAGAATTATCTGCCGGAATATTGTGGTGACTTGCAGTATACTTGCGGGAATATGTTATGGAGGTTGCCTATGGATTTGGAAAAGCAGTTAAACGAATTGACTGGAAAAATGTTCGGCAAAACAATTGCCGCATGTACCGATGCCCAGCTCTACCAGGGCGTAATGCAATATACAAAAGCATTGCTGGCGGATAGACCGGTGAACACGGGGAATAAGAAAGTCTATTATCTTTCCATGGAATTCCTGATCGGAAAGCTGTTATCCAACAATTTAATTAATCTGGGCATTTATGAAGAGCTGGAGGGCGTGTTGAGGAGACATGGGAAGAAGCTTTCTGACATTGAAGAGATGGAACCGGAACCTTCTCTGGGAAATGGTGGATTGGGACGGCTGGCCGCCTGCTTTCTGGATTCCATCGCAACACTGGGGCTGCCCGGTGACGGTATTGGTTTGAATTACCATTATGGTTTATTTAAGCAAGTGTTCCAGGAGCGGCTGCAAAAAGCTGAGAAGAATGAATGGATAGAAGAAAATTCCTGGCTGACAGACACAGGCACTACTTTTGAAGTGGCATTTGGCGAGAAAAAGGTGACCTCTGTAATTTATGACATTGATGTTATTGGATATGGGAACGGACATAATAAACTGCATTTATTTGACTTGCAATCAGTGGATGAGGGACTGGTGGAAAAGGGAATCTGTTTTGATAAGAGGGCTGTCACGAAGAATCTGACTTTGTTTCTGTACCCGGATGATTCTGATGAGGCGGGGAATCTGCTGCGTATCTATCAGGAGTATTTTCTGTGCAGCAATGCCGCCCAACTGATTGTAAAGGAGTTAAGGGAAAAAGGCTGTGATCTTCATCATATGGAGCAATATGCGGCCGTTCAGATCAATGATACACATCCTGCTTTTGTCATTCCGGAGTTGATTCGTATTTTGACATGGGAGGAAGGTTTTACTGTGGATGAGGCGGTAAATGCGGTCAGCAGGACATGTGCGTATACCAATCATACCATTTTAGCCGAGGCATTGGAAAAGTGGCCTTTAACCTATATTGAAAAAGCTGTTCCGCAGATGGTTCCCATTATTAAGGAACTGAACGCAAGGGTTGTGAAGAAATATAAGGACCCTAAGGTTCAGATCATTGATGATGAGAATCGGGTTCATATGGCGCATATTGCCATTCATTATGGTTACAGTGTCAACGGAGTTGCCGCCATTCATACGGATATCTTAAAAAACAGTGAGCTAAATGCGTTTTACCGTATTTATCCGGAAAGATTCAATAACAAAACAAACGGAATTACGTTCCGGCGTTGGCTGCTTTCCTGCAACAGAGAATTGTCGAGACTTCTGACGGATACCATTGGGAAGGGGTATCAGAGCAATGCTTATGAACTGGAGAAACTGTTGGAAAAGAAAGAGGATTTGCTGGTGCTGGATGCCATAGATGGGGTAAAGCGGAAGAAAAAGGAGGATCTGGCAGATTTTATCAGGAAAGCAGAGGGCATTTCTCTTGATACTGAGGCTATTTTTGATATTCAGGTGAAGCGTCTTCATGAGTATAAGCGCCAGCAGATGAATGCACTATATATCATACACAAATATCTGGAGATTAAGGGAGGCAAAAGACCTGCCAGGCCCATGGCGTTTATCTTCGGGGCAAAGGCGGCACCTGCGTATGTGATTGCCCAGGATATTATTCATCTGTTGTTGGTGCTTTCGGAGATTGTCAATCATGACCCTGAGGTGAGTCCTTATATGAAGGTGGTCATGGTAGAAAATTATAATGTCAGTTATGCGGAAAAGCTGATTCCGGCATGTGATGTGTCAGAACAGATTTCTCTTGCTTCCAAGGAAGCATCGGGGACGGGCAATATGAAATTCATGCTGAATGGCGCTGTGACACTGGGGACCAGAGATGGGGCAAATGTGGAGATACGTCAGCTGGTGGGTGATGATAATATTTATATCTTTGGGCAGGACAGTGAAACTGTCATAGGGCATTATGCAAAAGGGGATTATGTGGCCAGGGATTACTATGAGAAGAATCCTGTGATTCATAGGGCAGTGGATTTCCTGATCAGTGATAAGGCATTGAGAGTGGGAAGTGAAGAGCATCTGAAGCGTTTGCACAGGGAATTGCTGCAGAAGGACTGGTTTATGACACTGTTGGATCTGGAGGAATATATTGCGGTGAAGGACAAAATGTTTGCCGATTATGAAGACAGATTGAAGTGGAAGAAAATGATGTTGGTGAATATTGCCAAGGCCGGATATTTTTCCTCTGACAGAACGATAGCGGAATATAATAGAGATATCTGGAAGTTAGGAGAGTAAAATTTATGTGGAGAAAAATGGTAAGAGGAGTATTGTGTTTGGGAATAGCATTTACAGTGTTGACAGGATGCGGAAACAATAACGGCAATATGGACGAAACAGCGGTTATGGCATGGGAAAACGGTGTTTCACAGAAACTCTTTCCAAAATATGTGATATGTGCTAAAATGGAAGACAAAAATGCAAAAGGTGAAGAGCTGTAGGAACGGATACAGGTGGAGGAGAATTACATGAGAGAAAGTGGTGTGCTGTTGCCGGTGGCAAGTTTGCCATCGGCATATGGAATCGGCTGTTTTTCCAGGGAGGCGTATGCTTTTGTGGATTGGCTGAAAGCGGCGGGACAGTCCTGTTGGCAGATTCTGCCCTTAGGACCTACGAGTTATGGAGACTCGCCCTATCAGTCATTTTCTACATTTGCAGGCAATCCGTATTTTATTGATTTGGAGGACTTGATAGAACGGGGGATGCTTACAAGAGAATTCTGTGAGAGTTATGACTTCGGAGATAATGAAGAGTACATTGATTATGGGAAAATCTATCATAGTCGTTTTCTTGTGCTAAAAGAGGCCTGGAAGAACAGCCAGATTGCGCAGAACGAGGATTTTCAGGCATTTGTGCGGGAAAATGCCTATTGGTTGAAGGATTATGCACTGTATATGGCGGTCAAGGATTCGCTGGAAGGTGTGTGCTGGATAGCGTGGGATGAGGATATCAAGCTTCGTAAACCGGAAGCGCTTAGACAGTATCGGAAGAAATTTGCCCAGGAGATTGAATTTTATCAGTTTCAGCAGTATATGTTCCATGTGCAGTGGAAGAAATTGAAAACTTATGCCAATGAACGGGGAATTCAGATTATTGGGGATATTCCCATTTATGTTGCCTTTGACAGTACGGATGCGTGGGCAAATCCGAAGCTGTTCCAGTTTGATGAGAATGGTAATCCCATTGCAGTGGCCGGTTGTCCGCCGGATGCTTTTTCCGCCACGGGGCAGCTCTGGGGGAATCCATTGTATGACTGGGCATATCACAAGAGAACCGGTTATAAATGGTGGTTGAAGCGGATGGAGGCCTGTTTTGAGCGGTATGATGTGGTCAGGATAGACCATTTCAGGGCTTTTGATGCGTATTATTCGATTCCGGCCGGTGCACAGACGGCGCAGATCGGTGCGTGGGAACCAGGACCGGGATATGGGCTTTTTGCGGCTATGCAGAAGAACCTGGGAGAGAGAAGGGTTATTGCGGAAGATTTGGGATTCCTGACCCCTTCTGTATTGGAGCTTGTAAAACAGACAGGATATCCGGGAATGAAGGTGCTGCAGTTTGCTTTCGATTCCAGGGAAGACAGTGACTATCTTCCTCATAATTATCCCCACAATTGTGTGGTATATACAGGGACTCATGACAATGATACCACATTGGGGTGGTACAGTGCATTGGTACAGCAGGACAAGGATTTCTGCAAGAGATATCTGCATTTGGAGGGATGTGATGACCGGGAGGCGGCCTGGGAGCTGATTCGGGCGGCTTTGGCCAGTGTAGCGGCTCTGACGGTGATTCCCATGCAGGATTATTTGGGATTGGGATCGGAAGCCCGCATTAACATACCATCTACTTTAGGGAATAATTGGAAGTGGAGAATGAAGAAAGGAGCCTGTACGGAAGAGCTTGCCTGGCGGATACGGGATATGGCATGGCTGTATGGGCGGGTGCGGTAATGGAGAGTTTTTTTAATGCGGTACAGTGCAGGAGTGTATGGTAATACTACATGAATAATCAGGAAGAACGTTAGGGCAGCGTTCTTCCCGATTGCGGCAGTTATGAATTGTTTGTGCCGCCGTTGGCGGCATGACTGGAAGTGTGAAGACAAAATGTTGTTAATATTCCTTTTTCAATAGAAAATCTGTCAGATGTATTATCTTAACTCCATTGATATTGCCTGCCGCAAGTTCATCCAGCGTTACCACATATTTGGGATAATGATCCTTTATTTCCATAAGGTTGGCAACTTCACGATCGGATTCTTCCGGCAGATTGCGACATACTTGAACGTAAATGCGTTCATTGCGCTGTATGGCGACGAAATCAATTTCCTTAGTATCATTTTTGCCGATATAGACATGATAGCCTTTTCGGCGAAGCTCAAAATAAACGATATTCTCCAGCATTGCGGCGATAGACTGAGGGTGAAAGCCTAAAATACAATACTTGAGGGAAGGGTCTGCAAGATAAAATTTCTCTTGCGTTTTTAATACAGATTTGCCCTGCAAATCGAAGCGTTGGCAGCGATAAATCACAAAAGCCTGCTCCAGCCATTCCAGATAGTTATAGACAGCTTCCACGGAGAGGGAACGGCCCTCATTTTTCAGAAATTTTACGATTGCGTTGGCTGAAAAGGTTTTGCCCACATTTTCAATAATATATCTTACAACGCGGTTAAACAGGTCAAAGTTCACGATATTGTGTCGTCTCGTAATGTCGTTTGTGATAACCGAATTATAGATGCCTTCCACAATCTGATATGCGGAGTGTTCGTCAAAATGATTCAAGGCAACAATTGGAAAACCGCCCATCCGGATGTAGCTGTTGAGGAGTTTTCCGGGGGAGTCGCCGTTTCCTTTTTTGAAATCCAGATACTCGGCAAAGGACAGTGTAAATATGGGAATTAAAATATATCTGCCTGTCAGGTAAGTGGATATTTCGCTTGACATTAATTTGGAGTTTGAACCGGTGATATAGATATCTGTATTTGCGTTTTCAAGCAGGCTGTTGATGGCTTTTTCCCAATATGTGATTTCCTGTACTTCATCAAGCAGGAGGTAATAGCGTTCATTGTCATTCATGCTTGCTTTAATGCTTTGATACATATTTTTATCTGTTAAATCGTCGCTGAAGTCCTCGGAAGTATAACATACATTGATGATATGGTCAGCGGCAATACCACTTTCTATTAAATCATTCCGCAGCATTTCCAATATGGTGGATTTACCGCAGCGGCGAACACCGGCCAATATTTTTACAAGGGGTACATCACGGTAGGTCTTTAGTATATCCATATAATGTGGTCTGGTAATCATGTCGTGTTCTCCTTTTTGAATAGTATACCCAAAAAAAGTATATATTGCAAATGTTTTTATTCTAATTCCATATAAAGTGATACAATACAAAACTTTTTTGGTATAGAGAACGCACATGGTGTTTTATAGTGAAAAGAAATGAAATAAATTGCATTTTGAGAATAGTGTTGAATGTCCGGGAATATCTGGGGTTAAATTTTGGTATGGAAAAAGTTGCAAATTCAGAGGTTAGTGGTATAATATTTTTATGGTGCGAGAAATAAAAAAGCGAAAAGGAAAAGATTAGAAGGAGGCTGCAAAAATGATCAAGGGATTTAAAATGAAGCTTTATCCGGGGCAGGAGGCAGAGTATGAGAAGAGGCATAATGAACTCTGGCCGGAAATGCAGGATATGATTCATGAGCATGGAGGGAAGAATTACACCATTTTCCTGGATAAGGAAACATTGACTCTGTTTGGGTACATAGAAATTGAGGATGAAGAGTTGTGGGCGAAGGGAGCTGACACGGCAATCAACCGGAAGTGGTGGGATTTTATGGCTGATATTATGGAGACCAATCCTGATAACAGCCCGGTCAGCATTGACCTGCAGAATGTGTTCCATTTGGATTAGTAAAAGTGTAAAACCACTCCGGTTCGGGCGGTTGCCAGAACCGGGGTGCATGTACACTTTGTTCCTATTATGATAAAGCAGTTTTATGCGTTTTTTACATCATTATTGCTCTCGTTCCCGGATACATAGTCCATGGCATTTTGCAAAGTGGTGGCGGCAATGGCTTCCAGCGCTTCTACGGTGAAAAAGCCCTGGTGGGAAGTGATCATTACATTGGGGAAGGACAAAAGTCTCGCAGTGGTGGAGTGCTCCAGGATTTCTTCCGAACGGTCTTCAAAGACGTTGTTGGTTTCTTCTTCATATACATCCAGGCCTACACCGGCAAATTTGTGCATACGAATGCCCTCTATCAGGTCATCTGTCTTGACCAGGGCGCCTCTGGAGGTATTCACCAATATGACGCCGTCTTTCATTTTCTTGATAGTATCCAGGTTAATCATGTGATAGGTGGAATCCATCAGAGGGCAGTGGAGTGAAATGACATCACTGTTGGAAAGCAGCTGATGCAGAGGTACATATTCTACAAATGTTTTCAGTGATTCATTCTGATATACATCATAGGCGATTACTTTCATGCCAAAACCCTGACAGATACGGCACATGGCAGCGCCGATTTTCCCGGTGCCGATGATGCCGGCGGTCTTCTGGTAGAAGTTAAATCCCATCAGTCCGTTCAGGCTGAAATCATTTTCCCGCACTTTATTATATGCTTTGTACAGGCGGCGATTGCTGGCCAGAGCCAGAGCCATGGCATGTTCTGCCACTGCTTCCGGTGAATAACCTGGAACACGCATGACGCGGATGTTGTATTTGGCGGCAGTGTTCAGGTCCACATTGTTGAATCCGGCACAGCGCATCAGTAAGAGACCAATGCTTTTTTGATGCAGGATTTCAAGGGTTTGTGTTCCGATATCTGAATTGACGAAAGCGCATACCGCATCAAACCCTTCTGCCAGTGCAGCAGTCCGGGGGTCTAAGTCGGATTTGACATATTCAATGGTGATTTCAGGAAAGGAATGTAAGGTATCTTCAAAAGATTTTTTGTCGTAACTTTTGGTTTCATAAAATAATATCTTCATAATTTGCCTCTTTTTCTGGTATTTTGATATTCTATGCAGCATTTTTGTTACAGTGTCATTTATTACTACCCTAATAGTTATTGTTTCATATTAGAATTTCATCATTCGTGGAAAATATAGTCAATGAGACATGCGGAACACCAGACATAACTGCATCCCGCCTTCAGTCCGCTGTGCAAAAATTTCTCCCTCCATTTTCGTCATGAGCTGTTTATTAATATAAAGCCCTAACCCATTTCCGGCTTTATTCCCCACATTGCTTCCGCGATAAAAACTGTCAAATAAATGCGGCATTTCGTCATCGTTCACTGCTGTTCCCGTATTGAAAATACTGACAACCTGACAGTAATCTTCCTCATAAAAATCAATGCTGATTTCTTTTCCGTTCCCATATTTAAAAGCATTTTCCATCAGGTTTTCTACTACTTCCAAAGCGCGGTCCATATCGCCCTTTAGCAATTTGTTTTCATATGTTCCAATCCTGAAATCTGTCATAACAAGTCTGCATTTCGGCTCATAGTATGCCCTGATTTTGTCTATAAAATCCTTCAGATAAAATTCGGAATCCGTCACTTCAAGAGTGACAATATCCTCGCTTGCCGTACTTACAATTTCTTTTACAAAATGCTCCATTTCTTTTGCATGGGTTTCTATTTGTGCCGCTGCATGAAGCTTTTCGGTCTCTGTTTTATACACCTCATCCTGCAAAGCTTTCGCATATAATTTGATGGCGCTTAACGGAATTTTAATATCATGGGAAATGGATAAGAGCAGCAGCTTCTTTTCCTTTTCCAGTTTTAATTCCTTATTTTTTGCTGTGCTCAAACTGTCCCTCAGCATGCCGATTCCCCATACAAATTTTCCGAAAAATCGGCTATTACTTTCCAGGAGTTCTCCCTGTAAATGCCCTTTGGCTAATTCATAAGGCATTTCACTTAAAACGTGAAAGGGCTTCAAAATTTTTTGCTTGATATACCAAAGCAGAGCAAATATCGTAATCCAGGAAAGCGACAAAATTCCCTCTGCAAACCAGAGAGCTTGCCGGCGGCCTGTGGTGTTCACATAATCAAATTTCACATAACCTAATAACTGTTCTCCGGAAAATAATGGCTGCACCGTCATGCTCATCCCGTTGCGATTCTGATAGAATAGCAGGATTTCCTGTGAGGATTCTATTTCCGCAGGCAAAAAACTTACGGATTTTATAGCATCCATTTCACGTAAATCAGGCTTAGAAAAAGAGCCTGCCTTTTCCAAGCCATACATAATCCGGTTTATTTCTACTTTGTAGCTTACCTCTGTTCCGGTACCATCATCCTGAAAGCAGAAAAACAGAACTACGGACGTAACCAGATATAAGAACAGAGAGGCAGCCATTAATCTGTTATATTTCTTCATATTTATACCCTATGCCCCACACGGTCTGAATTCTTTTTGGCTTTTTGGGTTCCTCTTCTATTTTGTCCCGCAGCATTTTGATATGGACAGTCAACGTCTGGTTCTCACTAAAACTGTTGATGCCCCATATTTGATCAAATAAGTATTGCTTATGCAATGTCTTACCAGGATTCTCTGCAAGCAGGACAAGCAGCTCATATTCCTTGACAGTCAGTGCAAGCTCCCTGTTATCTAAAAACACCTGTTTTGCCTCTTTATCAATAGAAATAGCGCCGGAATGAATGATAGTATTTTCCTGTTTCAGACTGTAATTTCGCCGCATCAGTGCCTTGATCTTTGCACATAAGAGATCCATATCCACCGGTTTTTCAATATAGTCGTCCGCGCCCTGCAAAAAACCGTTCATTTTATCTTCCTTATCCACTCTGGCGCTTAAGAACAGAATCGGTATATTGCTGCTTTTCCTGATAGAAGCACAAACGGCAAAGCCATCTATTTCAGGCAGTGAGACATCCAAAATCACCAGTTTTACCTTTTCCTTTTTCAGATATTCCAGCGCGTTCTCTCCGGAAAAAACACCCTTTACCGAATATCCGCTATTCCCAAGAAAAAGACATATTAATTCATTTAATTCCCCGTGATCCTCTACCAAGAGAATATCCGTCATGTATAAATCCTCCTATTGAAAGTTCCGCATCCGCCCGGACGGCATTCCGGCTGTTCGGGCAGATGTTGCTTTAGAAAAAACTTTTATATTGTAGTTTTGTCCCTGCGAGCCAACGTTCATACGGGGAAGGAACTGCCTAAAATCCCATTTCCATTAACCAGTTAGATAGTTTCTTTTCCCTTTCCCGCGATTCTTCCCCCTCCATATATTTGCACAATAGATACTGACCTTTTATATTGCCGTCTTCTATATAGAGCACCCGGTCGCTTTTGGCTGCAACCTTCATATCATGGGTAACCAGCATAATTGTTGTTCCCTCCTTATTGATGCGGTTCAGTTCCTTCATGACTTCTCTGGAATTTTGCTGATTCAGTGCACCTGTGGGTTCGTCGGCAAAAATCATTCTCGGATTGTTAATCAGACTGCGGCAGATACAGGCTCTCTGTAGCTGCCCGCCGGACACTTCATTGATGTCATGTTCTGCGATTTCACTGATTCCCAGCTTATGCATTAATTCTTTTGCCCTGTCATTGATTTCTTTTCTCTTTTCTTTGGTTTTACCGTTCTTAGATTGATATGCCGGCAGCACTATATTATCATATATGCTGAGATTTTTTAACATGTACATTTGCTGAAAAATAAAACCCATTTCCTCCAAACGCAGCTCACTCATCTGCCTTGCATTTAAACTGCTGATATCCCTCCCGAAAAAATCCACTTTCCCGGCCGTAATATAATCCATACCGCTTACAGTATAAAGCAGTGTAGATTTGCCCGAACCGCTGGGGCCCATAACTGCAACCAATTCCCCTTCCGTAATTTCCATAGTAACATTTCTGAGCACATGATTCTGCCTTTTATGAATAATATAAGTCTTACACAAATCCTTGATTTTTAATGATTCCATACTCCTCCAATCCGCATATAAACATATGCAAACAAAAAATTCTTATTCTATCGTATTAACCTCTTTCAAATCTACCTTTCGGACACCTCTTGCACAGATAAAGGATGAGATACCTGTCACAACAAACAGCAGAAGCGGATATAAAACGTAAGCTTCAAAGCTATTCATAACCAGTTTCATAGACGTGGCGCCCATCATGGCAAAGATAGGCCCAATGGTATAAGGCGCCAGTACCTTGGACAATATGGTGCCCATGATAATAGCTGCTGTCAAAATCAGCAATATCCTCGTAATCTGCCATGCTCTGAGAGAACCATCAGTAAATCCCATGCTCTTTAAAAGTGCAATTTCCCCACGTTCTTTTGTCATAATTGTCTTCATTATCAATATTGTAATCAGGCTGTTAATCACAAGCACAATCCCCACGATAAAAAACGTTAATGTATTAATCTGCTCAATGACTCCTCCTATCATATTGTCCAAAAAGCCTTCCGAATTCATAATCTTGTATTCCGGAAAAATTTCTTTCATTTTTTCACAGGCTTCATCACTATCCATATCTTCTATCTCTACCTGGATGCAAAAAATTCCGGCTGCATATTTCCGATCCAATTGGGCGCTTCTGCTCACACGGTATCCCTGACCCATATTCATCATAGACTGGTAGATTCCTGTAATGATAAATTCGTCTGTTTTCTCCGAAGTGGCAAAATGGATGGAATCCCCGATGCCCACGCCCATTTCCTTTGCTGTCAGTTCTGTGATCATGACTTCATTGGAAAGTTCAGGTTCTTCACCGGAAAGCAGTACATAATGTCTGTCCCAGCTTCCCTCTGCCTGCAAGACATAATAAGTCACACTGTTTTTAGGATCTTCTGTATAACAGGGTAGCATATAACCCATATCCGCCCCTGTTTTGGCAATTATTCCATTCTCTTTTAATCTTGCTTCAATCTCTTCCAAATCCTGAAACATACGCTCCATATCAACAGTATAAGTTTCCCCTTTTCCTGTATCCAGATAAACATCCGAAGGACTTAAGCTAAAAGAGCTGATAATGCCGTCACTTTTCAAGGTACTTGCCGCACTTAAGGGTAATAAAATCAACAAGGTTCCCAGGCAAAAGGTTGCAAATAAAATTCCAAACCGCTTTAGGCTGCTCAAAATATCGTTGACAGCCATATAAAAAAACGGTTTCATCTTTGGGCGTTTCCAGAGTTTTAAATAATTTTTTGCCTGGTACCTTTCCCCGTCAGAACCGCTTCTGATGGCCTGAAGTGCGGAGATTTTCTTTAACTTATTGGTACTTAGATAACAGAAAAGAAGTACAATGAAGACAACAGCCGCCGCACATGTGAAATTGATTACAAAATTCTGCTCTGTCTTGTCAACTACGATATTTACAATCGCTCGTTCCAGAATGATTGTTCCAAAGGGAAATCCAAGGCAAAAACCAATCATGGCGCCCACCACGGAAATGGCAAGATATTTAATCAGATACAAGCCCTTAATCCCCATATCTTTGATACCGATTGCCTTCATAATGCCGATTTCTTTATAATCTTCCTGCAATGTAAACACAATGGTAAAACGAAGTACTAAAAAGGCAAGCAATATCAAACATATGCTCACCACAATGAGAATTGCTGCAATCAGCATATCCATGATATAACACATACGAATGGTACTTTTGGTTTCCAACGAACTGATCACCATAAAATTCTGGCTTTGCCATTGGTCCTGAAACTTTTCTTTATCCACATAATCAATATTGTATATCTGGGTATGAACCAATCCTTCCTGCGCTGCGAATTTTGCGAAATCTTCCGCTGAGATGAGTAATCGCTTAAAACCCATCATAGTGCTTCCAAATACGGCATCCTTCACAATGGCTGCAATTGTAAATGCCTGTTCTGTTTCCCCGATCTTGATGGAAACCTGATCACCAACCTGAAGATGATTATGGTCTGCTTCAGCTTTCGGAAATGCGATCTCACCGGAGTTTAAGGTGAGGGCACTGTCATCCATTTGAAAGACCTTAATAAAATTTTCAGGAACGGTCTCCAGACATAGGGTATTTGTTCTTTCATATCTGGTATGCCCGGGCATATTCTGACAGTTCAGTATTGTAATGTCTTCATTGATTAAATTGAATGTGTTTATGACTTCATACTCTGCAACATTTTCATTATCCTGTAAAAAGTCTGCAATTTCATCTGTTTTGCCGTCTGTCAGCGCAATGCTGAGAAAATCCGGTGTCTTGGATATTTCTATGAAATGATCTATGGCACCGTTCACTGCAATTAAATTATCCACACTGCTTGAGAGAAACATGGCTGCTAAAATAATAAACAGCAGCAGGATAACATTCATTGTTTTTTTTCGCTTTAAATCCTTTTTTAAAATCCGAAAAAACATGCTCTTTTTTCCTTTCCTGTGTATCATATCATATTTTGTTCCATTTGGCTTAAGCTTGAGAAAAGTTTACAACAATACTTATTAAAAAATCCTTAAATTATAGAAATTTTTACAACAGGTGTATGATAAAAGCAGGATGAAAGGCTCAAGGGTTTAGAAAAACATGGATTTTCTTCGCGCGAAAGAAGTAGATAAATATAGACGTTCATGACAGCTCATGGTAAAATCAAAATAGAAGTTTATGAAACAAAGTATTAAGGGGGCTCCATGAAGAAGATAATCAGCTATATTCTTATAACAGCTATACTTGTCTTGCAGTTTAGCGGATGCGGCTTAGAGGAGAAGGAAGTGTCAGACGCCTCAAATATGGAGGAAACGCAGGACTTTGGCGACCCGAATTTGCAGGAAGGGGATGTGCGTCAGGACAATTCCCTGGATGCTTATTCGGCGGCGGTGCATATCCGGCTGGGGATGGGAAAACCAGCCAATGCCATAGAAGGGGGAGGACAGAGGATTTTTTTGGGTACTTCCAGAGCCTGGTATTTTAAAAAGCATCTCTTTGAGAATGTGGAGGAATGCTGGGATGAGCTTTCCTTTGCAACTGCAGAGGGGATGAAGGGTTCTGTAAGCTTTGGCTTAGAGAATCAGTTATGGGATGTAGGACCGGCAGCCGGTACAGATCATTATGTAGTATTTGAGTATGAAGTGCAGGAGAAGGAGGAAGGGTATCGGTACTTTCTGACGGAGAGGGATGAAAATCATGAGGTGTTAAGGGAGTTTCCGCTGGATTTTCTGAACGGAAGAGACTTCGTTGAGGTAGTTACAAGCATCTTATCTTTTGCGGTGGATCGTTCCGGAGTGGTTCACCTGGTGCGGCATACGGAGGAGGGGGAGCAGTATCAGCTTATTTCTCCGACAGGGGAGATTCTGGCGGAATATGTTCCGGAAGACGGTTATATCGAGGAATTAGTTCCGTTGTGTGATGGCCGTGTTGCCTTTCTGGCAGCAGTGCAGAACCGTGAAACCCGAAGCTTACAAAAAAGCCTGCAGTATATGGATGAGGAGACTGGCAGGCCGGTGTTGCTGGCAGCAATGGAAAAGGATGTCTATTGTTTTGCGCTTCTTGACGCTCACACCCTGTTATACGCAGACCATGAGGGGGTGTATCGCAGTGAACTGTCTGGAGAGAATCCGGAGCTTTTATACCGATGGCTCAATCATGGAATTGCAGTCGGAGGTGTATCTGCCATGCAGGCGGATGAGGAAGGGCGGATTTCGCTTATTTATAAGGATTCCCAAAGTTATAGCTATCTATGTCTGAAGCCTACTACGGAAGTGGTTGAGATCCATGAGATTACGCTGGCAGTTTCTCCTGTGAAGATGTCGGCTTACCAGCCACTGGCGGTGGCATTTAACAAACAGTATCCAAGCTGGCATATTGAATTAAAAAGCGACTACGACGAGACTGTGTTGCTGACAGAGCTGATTGCGGGGAAGGGGCCGGTGCTGATTGATACCTGGTTGACGGGGTTTGAGGAACAGGAAAAGCTGTGGGAGCCTTTGGATACGGTTGTGGAGCAGTCAGGTATCACAGAAGGGTTGCTGTCCTCTGTGATGGAGATGGGGAAGATCAATGGAACCTTGTACGGCATTGTGACGGGGTTCAACCTGCGGACATTGGTGACTGGGGATCCAGAGCTGAAGGATTGGGATTATGATGAATTTTTACAGTGTATTGAAGACAGGCCGGAACTGGAAGCGATTTTTGACGTTTATGGCGGCGGAGACTGGGGGGCTTTTTTTATCATGAGTTTTCTCAGTCACGGAATGGATGACACTTATCTTCTGGATGGGGAAACGGGGACGTTGCGTTTTGACAGCGATAAATTCCGCAGGGTTTTGGAGATGGCCAAAAAGTACTGCGTCTATGAAGAAGCGGTCAATCCCGGCAGTTCTCTGTTGGAGGGGAAGGTACTCTGCAATCGGCTGAGTATCAGCAAGCCGGAGGATATTGCCCTGTACCGCATCTGTTACGGGGAGGATGCCAATTATATCGGTTATCCCACAAAGGATGGAGCCGCTCATTTTATAGAAAGCTATGGCAGTCCGCTGGCAGTTCGCAGGACGGCCACAGAGGAGGAAAAGGCTGCGGCAGGGGCTTTTATCAGTCTGTGCCTCTCCTATGAGGGGCAGTCCCAGGCGGCCAAAGCTGTGAATTTCGGTTTAAGCGTGCGCAGGGATGTGTTGGAGGAACAGATCGCTGCTATGAATGAACATACGGAGCTTTTCGCATCAGGCTTAGGGCAGCATACCCTGGGTGATGATCTGGATATAGAATTGGACAGGCAGACATTGTTGGACATGATTGATACAGCAAGACCATGGAGATCTTTCCCGGCGGAATTGAATGATATTCTGTTTGAAGAACTGGAGCTGTACTTTTCAGGCACTATTACAGAGGATATGCTTATCGACCATCTGGAGAGCCGCGTAGGGTTATACCTGGGGGAAAGAAACTGAGGAATTAGAATAGGGCGTGTATGGCACAAAGTATGACACCCATTTCAGGGAAAGCAGCTTTCAGACACGCCCTGGGTGATGAAGAGCAGAGTTGGTGGTGAATGTACTCTAACCGGATCGGTGGTTGTGGGTCATCTGCCAAGAATCCGCTCTTTTGCATTTTTCTTCTCTGAGGGTAGATTGGAGATTTGACTGAGAATTCCGTCATAATATTCCGCAACCCACACAAAGGGATTGTGAATTCCCGCAACTGCCCAGGGGTCTGATGGCGTAAGCATGGTGTTATAATTGTTTACAGAAAAGTCTGCATCAGATGTTTCTGAAAGTTCCTCAAAACTTCCTGCCATATAGAGAACGATATCCTCAATGCCCTCGTCCATTTGAAAACCTGTAAGCTCCGCCTGAATGTGTTTCGTCTGACATATTGCCTCGCTGACATGAACCGTTACACTGCCTGTATATCCGTACTGTGCACCATCAATGATATAACAGTATGAAAACAGATAAATGTCTGCTCCCTTCTCTGACTGATATTTGTGAAACGTTAAATCCGAGACCTGTTTTGGGTAATCATTTTCCGCATAGTCCGCAATCAATTGTTGGCTGTGTTCCCAATCTGACAGGCTATTTATTCCTGCCTCTTCCTTGTCTCGCAGCAGACAGACAACACTGCCATCTGCCTGCTGTGCAAAAAATGCGTAATTAGAGAATGCTTCGCCCTCTTCAATGAGGCCAAAAGCCCAGTTATCGGGTGTTCCGAGTCGGTATTCCGGTGTCTTGATACCATTGACACCTGTCCGCTTTTTCACATAGACATTTTGTTTCACTTGAAGCTGCATACCCGGAAAAATCAGGTCAGGATTTTGAAGCACATCTGGATTCTGTGTTACAAGCTGCATATAATTGCCGCCGTTTCCCCAGAGGTTCTCGGAAATGCGCCACAGACAGTCACCCTCGCAGACTTCATATTCCCCCAAATTTTCCACAAGCAAAGTATAATTTTCCTGCTCTTTGGGCGACACATCAAAACGTGTCTGATATGACGAATCTGCTGCATGTACTGTCGCAGTGTTCCTGCCAATTGCCAAAAGGACGGCAAGTACTGCTAGTTTTGTCATTGTCTTTCTTTCCAATATTCCCATACGCTTGCGTTCTCCCCTAACCAAAGGTTGTTTATTGGTGTTTCAGTTTCAATCACTTTACCTGTGTGCTCCGATTTGTCATATAACGCCCAAAAATCCGAATCAGTGCGGTAAGCTTCCAAATCGGATGCCTGAAAGTGTGCATAGAAGCTGTTGTCCCGCGGCGGGTTTCCCTCTATACAATTTGATTTTGGATCATAGGAAATCCCAATCACAAAATCTTTGTCTTCGTCCAGATAAAAGAATGGTGTGAACATATAATATTCTTCTGTTGTCTCATCTTCTCCCAAAAACCATGCACCGAGCGTTTCGCGTGTATCCGCGTCGTTGACGATCAAACCGCCGTAGTTGCCTTCGGCTTCCACCTGCTGACACCAAAGAGCCATAAAATCGTTGTTGATTTGGAGAATGTCGGAAAGCTGATATTGCTCGCCTGTCATCAGATTGATGTTGGCACAGCGCTGTGTCATCTGTACATAATACACAGGTGAAATGGGCGCATATGTCTCACGAAAACTTACGCTTAAAAGATATTGACTATGAAAATCAATATCACAGTGCACATCACTGCTATATATGGAATACTCTTCCTGCAATACTTTTACTTCCTCGTTTGGCATAAGATGCCAGTAATTCACCTTTTCCATTGCCATGTTGTAAAGAGTCTTGTTAATTGCTTCTGCCAGATCTTCGTCAATTCCGGATAGGGTGGGATATTCTACTGTAACCACGTCCCAATAGTCATATTGCTCGGTGTACACTGCAGCATACTGCTCTTTGGTGACAGTGTAATTCTCATAGCCCTTTGAAGTGTCTGCACTGCCGCAGCCGTTGAAACCAAACAAAACTGCAAGGGCAATCACGCCGATTTTCTCTTGTGTTTTCCGCATTATGTTTTTCCCCTCATCATAATTCTTTTTTCCACAATTTTTTCATGTTATTGCTATTTTATATCTACAATGCACCAGATTTATATCTAAATCACATCAAAGTTGCATCATTTACTTTAACAGTTTGGTGATGTTTTGACATTGAAGGGATGATTGGTCAAAAAGTAAAAACAGAATTTGATAGTCCTAATTCGGTGTAATATAGGCATAAAAATTGATATAAAATGGGTACGATATAAACTAAAATTGTATAGAAAGATTACCCAAAAGTATGAGTTATGAAAGAGCGTTGCAAAGGTTAAGGGACGAGCGTGTGAGAATGTCTGTTACACAGGAACAGATGAGCCGATATATTCATATCAGCCAGAGCTATTACAGCAAGGTGGAACGGGGAGAGCGGCTGCTGGCATACTATGAATTGAAGTCCATGTGTGAACATGGGATAGATGTGCATTTCATTTTTACAGGCCAGCGGTGTGGCGGAAAATATAAAGATTTTTTCGGAAGGTTGAGCTATACTGAACTACTTGGCTGCCTTCGCATTTTGTCCGCAGCGGTGAAATATTTATACCAAAATGATACGGCGGAGCAGTGGGAACCCATATATAGACAAGTAGCGTATTTGAATTGTATGGAAGACCAGCAGAGGGCGGAGGCCAATGTATTCTATGGCTTAAGGAAACGGTTGGATTGTTCACAGAAGAAGATGGCCGGTCAGCTGGGTGTTGATGTGAAGAAGCTGCGTGCACTGGAAAACAGCAAGACCTTCCCTGACAGTGAAATTGTGTATAAGTTGTATGATATGTACTGTATTCCGCCGGCGGTCGTGTTGAAGGATGCAGAAGGACTGGCAAATGTGATAAGTTGTTTATTGGAATTGATGAAGAAAGAGAAGGGAGAGTTTGTTTTTTGGTTTCTGACGGAACTGCATGACAATATTTTATTTCCTGCTTTTGCGGGTGTGTAGCAGGTATCTCCATAGTATTGGAAGTACTTTCAAAAAGTATATCTTTTCTTGTTTCGGCGGGCATACAACAGAACTCCTGATATTGAAAGTGCATAAGGAGGGGTTAACTGAAGAAGAGATTACAAATATCAAAGTGTTGAAATATAAAGGAATATCGAAAATTTATTGTAATGAAACTTCAAAGTACAATAGATGGAAGGAGTTAGCACGTTTACAAAAATTTTATAGTGGAGGATGCGATATGAAATTGATTATTTTTGATGTATATGGAACTTTAATTTCAACGGGAACAGGTTCATTAGATGCTGTGAAAAAAATTTTAGCATTACAAGATAAAGATATCAATCCAGAGGAATTTTATAGGGAATGGAAAAAGCAACATCGCATTCATATGGATAACGCGAATGCTAAATTATTCATAGATGAAGAAACAATTTTTAAGTTTGATTTAGAACAATTATATTTGAAATACTATATAAGCCGGGATTTTTGTAGTGATGTTAATATAATGCTTGATACTTTAGGTAAAAGAAAATGTTTTGATGAGACTTTGTCGTCAGTAGAAAATCTTTAAAAAAAGTATAAAGTGGTAATTGGCTCTACCACGGATAATGTCCCATTGTATCAGGATTTGGAAAGAAACGGATTGGTTGTTGATGGGGTATATACTTCGCAGATGATACACAAATATAAGCCTGATCCGGAGTTTTATCATTATATTTTGAGAAAAGAGAAGTGTAACAAAGAAGATGTGCTTTTTGTGGGAGATAGTTATATCGATGATATTTGTGGTCCTAGTAGGGTAGGAATAAAGTCAATACTAATTGATAGAAAACACAGTTTCTGTTGTGAAGAACATGAGATAAAGCCGTGGAAGATAACCGACTCATTGAAGAATATTATGGAGTTGATTTCGGAATGAATAGGTAAAAGGGAATTATTAAACCAGTGATAGCTTTGCGTCTTCTTCTGGGGGTTGGGTGCTTCTGCCATTTTCCGCGGGTGGTGGCCAGTTTTACAATATCCTGGCAGACTGTCATGTTTTCCTTGTCTATCTTAAACACAGAAGAATTTTCATAATTATCATTGTCCAGACTGACAAGGACCTTTTTGTAGTCCAATATGTGGACACATGGCTGGATATCCAGTTCTTTCATCAGATGTTTCTATCCCATATGTTCCCGTCCAGCAAAGCCAGGAAGACTGCTTCTGTTATGGCAAAAGGGGCAGTAAGACTGGTCTTACATTTGAGCTTGGCTGCAAAGGCAAGGCACAGAAGGATGTCAAAAGGAATGTGGCTGTTACATTTGTGTTTGTCCGGCAGGACCTGTGCGAAAAGATCTGCAGGCCCCCGTCATTTCATTGTAAGGATGATGTCATTTATCTGGTTGGGGAATGCCATTTCTGCTACATCTATTTTTCTTGTGCGAATCGCTTCGTAAACTTTTTCATTGTCTTTCCGACATATCTGTATCATAGTCCACCTCCGCTTTAGTATCATGGGAATCCCTCATTCATTATAGCAGATTTTTGGGGACTTAGCCAAAAGACTTATTGAAGATATTATTTATTTTCGCTTTACCAGATGAATAGTTTCTGTTAGAATTGTTGGAAGAAACTATATTGGGGTGGCTATGATTAAATATTCGTTATTATTGGGGGGCCGACTTAATGTATTTTATCGGATGGGGTGTTCCCTGATCTGATACCAGGTGTTGCGCAGAGCATAAAACATAGCCATTAAATATGAACTGAAAGGATAAGAAGATGATAGGAATAGTAAATGATGTAAGACCATATAGTTATTAATAGGCTGATGAAAAGAAAATGGACATAGATGAAATTGCAGGAAAAAAGATTCTCGCTGCTGATTGGGGTGTTGAAAGCGCATCCTGGAAAAAATATGGTAGAGCTTGTCCAAAAAGGGCATAGAGTTTTCATGAAAGTATAATTGAATAGTCCTAAAACGGTGCAACACAGGCATGTAAAATGATATAAAATGGGTATGAAATAAATTAAAATTGATAGAAAGATTACCCAAAAGTATGAGTTATGAAAGTGCGTTGCAAAGGTTAAGGGACGAGCGCGGGAGAATGTCTGTTACGCAGGAACAGATGAGTCGATATATTCATATCAGCCAGAGCTATTACAGCAAGGTGGAACGGGGAGAGCGGCTTTTGGCGTATTATGAATTGAAGTCCATGTGTGAACATGGCATGGATGTACATTTCATTTTTACAGGACAGCGCTGCAGCGGAATGTATAAAGACTTTTTCTGTAAATTGAAATATTCCGAATTGCTGGGATGTCTTAGTATTCTGTCCGCGGCGGTGAAGTATTTATATGTAACCCAGGCGGGAGCGCAGTGGGAAGCTATGTACAGGCAGGTGGCGTATCTGGGCTGTGTGGAAGAGAAGCAGAAGGTGGAGTCGAATGTATTCTATGGTTTAAGGAAACAGTTGGATTGTTCACAGAAGAAGATGGCCGGTGAGTTGGGTGTTGATGTAAAGAAGCTGCGTGCATTGGAAAACAGTAAGACACTCCCGGACAGTGAAATTGTATATAAGCTGTATGATATGTACTGTATTCCGCCGGCGGCCGTACTAAAGGATGCAGAAGGACTGGCAAATGTGATAAGTTGTTTATTGGAAATGATGAAGAAAGAGAAGGGAGAGTTTGTTTTTCGGTTTCTGACGGAACTGCATGACAATACTTTATTTCCTGCTTCCGCAGACATGTAATGGGTAATCTGAAAGCGGTTTGTATCTAAAATTATGTTTTTAAAGCTTTGTTTTTTCATGCTAAAGGGGAATTGCGTTGAAAAAGATACTGATTCTGGAAGATAATCCGGCAATGCTGGCGCATATGGCTGCACTTGTGGGCGAGCTGGATGTGAAAAGTACTGTTTTTTCTTATGACAATGTGAAAGACGCATACCAATGCGCCATGGAACACGAGATCGATTTATTCCTGATTGATATTATGTTGGATATGGGCTGCCCGGGTGATTCATCCGGGCTGAAGTTTGTGGATAATATCAGGCGGGTGGGATATTATGGGCTTACACCAGTGATATTTGTGACTTCATTGCAGGATGAGAAACTATATACCTATGAAAAACTGCATTGCTATAGTTTCATAGAGAAGCCTTTTGAGCCGGGCCGATTTAAGCAGCTTGTGGGAGAATGCCTTTCTGTTCCTGAGCGCAGAAAGAAAGGCAAAACCTTATATTTTCGCAAGGAGGGCATTATATTTGCCGTTGAGAGGGAGGATATCGTTTACGCAGAGTGTGCCAATCATGCTATGAATATTTATACCCAAAATGGAGATATGCTGTCAGTGCCGTATCTTACATTGAAAAGTTTTCTGGAGCAGCTTGACAGCTCTGATATGATACAATGCAGCCGTAATACGATCATCAACAAAGTCTTCGTACATAATGTGGATATCCCAAATCGTATCATACAATTGAAGGATGGTTCAGGCCGGGTGGAAATAGGGGAAAAGTATAAAAAGGATATACGGGATGCCTTTCAATAATGTGCTGCTCCATATGGCAATGGCTGCGGAAGTATGGTCGACGATTCTTTGCATACATTGTATCTATGGAAAGAAAGTCCGGCTTGATGTCAAGACCATGTTGGTGTTTCTGGGGATTTTGGCTATATCGGAAGTGGTATATGTTCTGCAGATAAGCAATGGCTATACAATGATAAGCCAGTTATTCTTTTTGCTATACTGCATATGTGAATTCAGGGAGTCGGTTTGGCACACAGTAATCAGGGTAGTGCTTTTTCACCTTTTGTTTGTGGCGATACAGTTTATGTGTATGATTGTTGTGAGCATTTTTGTATCAGAGAATGAAGTATTGCGGACATTTACGGGGAATATGGTGGTATTGGGATTTTGCGGATGGATTCTGCCAAGGTGCAAGGTTGATAGACTGGGAAAGCTGGCATCTAAAAAGAAAGGATTTCATTTGCTCGCTATTGCCTTTGCAGCAATGATTATATTCCTGATGCTGTTTGCGGGCAAGGTAAATGGAGAAATTCCTGTAGAATATTTTGTATTGGCGGTTCCTGCTGTGGTGTTTTTACTTGTGTATATTGCAAAATGGGGCAGTGCGCAGGACGAGGCAAAATGTATGGAACAGGAAGTGGAAATGGTACATAATATGCAGACGCAATATGACAGTTTGCTGGCATCGGTGAGAATGAAACAGCATGAATTTAAGAATCATATTGCAGCAATATTTTCCGCGCATTATACTTACAAAACCTATGAGCAATTGGTGAAAGCGCAGGAGGAATATTGTCATTTGCTTCTCCAGGACCATAAATATAATGACCTGCTGCTTATGGGGGACAATATCCTGGCGGCTTTCCTGTATGGGAAAATTCAGGAAGCAGAGTCGGATGGCATCCATGTAGATGTCAAGATGAAGACGCGGGTTGGCAGATATGCTATTTTGGAATATCATTTGGTTGAAATGCTTGGCGTGCTGTTTGATAATGCTGTAGAATCGCAAAAGGGATTGGAGCATCAGCGCATCAGCATCTGTATTACAGAAGAGGATGCCAGATATCAGTTTGCGGTATTGAATCCTTTCCGGCATGTGGGACAGGAGGAAGTATTGGATTGGTTCCGTCTGAATCAAAGCAGTAAAGGAAAGGGCAGGGGAATCGGTCTGTACCATGTGAAGCAGTTATGCGATGAAAACGGCTGTGAGATGAGCTGTGAAAATGTGGAGATACATCAGGAAAATTGGATAAAATTTACATTATGGATAGAGAAAAGGGACGGCTGATGACGCTGTCCCTTTTCTCTGTAAAAGAAGGCAAGATTATTACTCTTGGGTATTATCAGATTCTTCTTCCTCTTTTGAGGGATATGGATACTCCCCAAATAACATAAAGCTGGGAATCGTAGTTTCCATCGTCCAGGAAAAAGATTCAATACGCTCCATTATCCAGTCTATCATTTGTTCTCAACTCCTTTCTTTCGTATTTTCCCCATAATTAATTGAATAGAATGTAATATAATAACCCAGAAACCGATAATCATATATGGGTTTTCCGGAATTATATATGTGCCCAGGGCAAAAAAGAAGATAAAGCGGCAGGTAAAAGCGCTGTATCGCTTTAGTTGTGCTGAGGTAAAAGCGGGCCTGTATTTGGACGTGACCGGCCCTATATAGTGGCAGATGAATATGCAGACAGACAATAGTACAAGCTTGAGAGCCATCATAATTTCCACATGAGGAAGAAGGTATATACTCATCCATAAGTATAGGACGGAAGCAGCCAGACATCCAATATAGGTATAAAAATGAAGTCCTCCTGTACTGCATCTTAAGCACATCATCACGGCCAGGGCAAACAGGTACATTCCCAACCGGTCATGGAACAGAAGACCCATAAGCAACAATTTACTCAGTTCCGAACCCAGGGATTTGAACAGGAATGTTATCTGGGCAATCTGATAGCTGCTTAGGTTATGTTTGGTCTTCAGATAACTTTTCACGGCTTCCATGAGATTTCCTCCTTCACTATTTGTAAATAGAATACCGTATCGGACTGCAAAAAGGGAAAAAATGAGCCAAAAGGGTATTTTTTGTCTTAAACCGCAGTATTTGGCAGCAGAAACAGGTAGGGTAGCCGGAAGAATGGAAATTCAGTGAAAAAATACAGGGATTCAATCAAAAAACAGGGACGACGTCTGGGAGACTGGTATAATAAAGGAGGTGCAATAACTGAGGTGCAATGCCTGAGCTGTCCGCATAAGATAATGAGGGAATGCCTGACAATAGGGAGGCAGTACAAAGAGGGTAACGATGAGAAGAAAGGTAGTGTTAAGTATTTAAAAAACGGAAAAGAAAAAAGAGGTACAAATGATGGGGAAGAAATTGGTAGTCGGTATTTGTGACGGGGATGAAACAGAGGTGGTTCGCGTCAGAGATGAATTTTGTAGGTGCATGGCGGCTCTTGGGGAACCGGAGGCGGAAATGCACCTTTTTTGTGATGGAAGAAGTTTATATGAGAGCTGCCGTACATGTTCTTATGATTTGGTATTCATGGACTTGGTTCTGCCTGAGATGGATGGGATTGAACTGGCCAGGCTGCTGGGCATGGATAACCGGGATCTGCGAATTATATTTGTGTCTGCGCATGAGGACAGGGTATTTGATACCTATGAATGTATGCCGTTATGGTTTGTCAGAAAGAAACGGTTATCAGCGGATATGGACAGAGCGATCAAAAAATATTTTCAGGTCACTGCGCCAATACATTTCAAGTTGAGAACAAAAGAGGGATTCAGACACAGGAATGTGGTATTGGGAAATATTCTGTATATTGAATGTTCCGGGCATACGCTGACGGTGCGGCTCACGGACGGAACATCCTATCATGTATATGGGAGCCTGAAGCCGATGGAGGAAGAACTGTCAGGATATGGATTCTTACGCATTCATAAGAATTATTTGGCGAATCTGCAGTATGTAAGGGAAGTGGGAAGCAGGACTCTGCTGTTATGTAACGGTATGGAGCTTGATTTTGGATCGAACAAAAAGAAAGTGATTATTGAAGCGGTGGAGAAGTACCAAAAGAGAATGGGGTGAAAATCTAAGTCTTCACAGCAGACTTTTTGTACACGGAAGAACGCGAAGGCAGCGTTCTTCCAGACTTGTCTGTCAAGTAAGCATTCCAGCCTTTCCAGGCGTCCTATTTTACATTTAAAATACAATAGATAGCGAAACAAAGCAACTTATATCCATATATTGTTTCTGTTTCCTGCAGGACAGTAACAATCTGATATGGTTCCCAATGGCAGTTTAAGTCCCAGCGAACTCTTATAAATATGGGGCTCACGAATTATTATGAAAATTTCTTTGTGATCCAATCAGCACTCGTTTTCCACAAAAGGCAAAACCATACTTTCGGATACGCTCCGCCGGAATTCCCTTTGCAATCAGCGCGGCCTCGTAATTTTGCCGTTCAATCTGTTCCAATGCTTTTGTTACGGTATCGGACAGTTCCGGTTCCTCTTCCGTATCCTGCACTTTGAATTCCATAATAATTGCGTTCAAGGGCAAACCATTGCCAGCCTGACCATTTGCGGCCGCAGCTTCCCATTTTGGCTCCAGCATTACATCATATCTGCCAAAACCGCTCTCACGGTTGGAGGTCAATACATATCTGTCAGACAGTTCTACCATCATCCCCAGCACAAAACCATGATAGAACCGTTCCGGCTCCGCGTCGGAAGGGCGCTTCCCTGTATCAAAATAGCTGAATGTCTGCAGGGCGACCTTATTCATATATGCGTTCATTGCCTTTACATCATCGGCCAGCAATGCCTGAAGAAAACCATGATTGTATTGGCGGCATCCTGCGAACCAGGATTTGATCATCTGGCGGAACATGCAGCGCACTTCTGTATTCGTCAGGCTCAAGACATATACGTTTTCCCCGCTTTCCGCGTCAAATTCAGTATGTTCCGCCTTCAGATAGCCGCTGGCAAGCAGCAGACTCCACACGGCGTCATCATCCTGGTCCAACTGGCTGAACACAACCTGTTCATCAAGAATCGTCTGAAAATGCCCTCCTTCCAGCAGATGTTCCATGGTCATCTTGAGGTTCGGGCTTCCTTCCCTGATCAGCTTCCCGGCGAGACTGTTGGAGCTGGTGTTGACCCAGTAAAGAGCTGCCTTTCTCTTATCCAGATAATTGATAATAGACCATGGGTTATAGATATCTGCTCGATTCCCAAAGATAAAGCCATCGTACCACCGGCGTACTTCTTCTCTTCGTTCAGACAGTCCATACTCGTCCAATGCCGCAAACACTTCTTCTTCTGTGAAGCCAAAGCTATCTGCGTGCTTTTCGGAAGTGGCAGTGACCAACTCCAGATGGTTCAAGTCAGAAAACATGGATTCTCTGCTTACCCGTGTAATTCCCGTCATAATAGCCCGTTCCAGATAAGGGTTCGTCTTGAATGTGGCATTGAAAAGGCTTCTGGTAAAGGCAACAAGTTCCTCCCAGTATCCGTTCACATAAGCTTCCTGCATGGGCGTATCGTATTCATCCAACAGAATAATCACCTTTTTACCATAATAGCGGGAGAGGTAGAGGGAGAGCATTTTCAAAGAAAATGCTGCCGTATTATCCTCCATTTCTACTGATATCTGCCTGAAGTCATCTTTTTCACTGTCGCTTAGGAAATTTCCTTCCAGCAAAAAGTCATATCTGTCATATAGTAATTTGATAATACGGCATATGGCTTTCCTTGTCTGTGTAAAAGAGGTTTGCTTCACATCTGCGAAACTGAGAGCAATCACAGGGTATGTTCCCTGTATCTTGCGGTACTTCTCTTCTTCCCATATATTTAACCCTTCAAACAGGTCTCCCCTGTCAGCATAGCCTACAGAAAAGAATTTCTCCACCATGCTCATGGTCAATGTCTTCCCGAAACGTCTGGGACGGGTGATCAGTGTCACCATGTCACCCTGCTCCCACCATTCCTTGATGAATGATGTTTTGTCCACATAAAAGTAATTTTCTCTTCTGATTGTCTCAAAATCCTGACATCCTATGCTCACTGTTCTCGGCATATATGAAACTCCTTTCCGCCAGTGCTGCCTGCTGTATTACATTTAGTATATCGGATGAGTGACAATAACGCAATGATTAGTTATTACTAATGGTAATGGAAAATGGTTTACATTTGACAGGTAAGGAAGTATACTTAGAGAAGAAAATGAATTGTACCTAGCCATGTGAGGCAATGCTGTGACAGCGTTCTGGCGAGGATAATAGAGGAAAATAACAGAAGAGTGTGTGAGCAAGAAAACTACTTACAGTTGTGAAGATAAATAGGACTGTACTGTTGGGAAATAGAGGATTTAGAAGCTTATGAAAGGTAATTGGAGGAAAACTATGAATTTTCTGGAAATGATAAGAAGTCACTTTTTGCTGATGGATGGCGCCATGGGAACCTATTATTCGCAGATATATCCCGCAGAAGAAAACATATCAGAATATGCCAACATAACGCATCCGGAACAAATTGAACGCATTCACAGGGAATATATTGATGCCGGTGCAAGGCTGTTGCGCACAAACAGTTTTGCCAGTCATGCGGAAGGGTTGACAGGATTGCCGCTGCACCGGGCGGAGAACAGACAGGCTGTGCTGCAAACCATTTATGACAATGTGTTTCAATCCTGTAAAATTGCACAAAAAGCTGCCATTCATGCAGACAATAAGGTATGGATTGCCGGCGATATGGGACCCATTCCAACCAATGGTGCAATTTCTGATGATGAAATTCTGACCCAATTTGAAACCAGGTCAGATGCGCTGCTGGATGCCGGTGCAGAGATCATTCTATTTGAAACCTTTGGGGATTTTGAGTACATATTGCCAACCATTCATTATATCAAAAAGCAGGTGATGGAAAAACATCTTCCAGTATCGCCGGTCATCATGGTGAGCTTCTGCCTGAACAAATTCGGCTGCACAAAAGCCGGCATCAGTGCTTCCAATTTAGTAAAAACTGCTGCGGACAGCGGAATCATTGATGTAATCGGCTTTAACTGTGGTGTTGGTACTACCCATATGAAACGCATGATTCAAAAATGTGATTTCGGTGATATGCCGATATCCATAGCGCCCAATGCCGGTTATCCGGATTATAAGCAAGGTAGAAATGTCTACCAGGACAATGTGGGATATTTCTGTGAAAATATGGTGGATATCGCCTCCATGGGTGTCAACATTCTTGGCGGCTGTTGCGGCACAACACCACATTATATTCATGAACTGCGAAAACAGTTGCAGCTGCATTTCGGTACAGACGATGCTGTTATGAAAATGAGGCATCGTTTCGCCCCGGCCATTGTGGATAAAGGAATTGATAAGACCAGAAACGATTTCTTAAATAAATTACATACAGGTCAAAAAGTAATTGCCGTAGAACTTGACCCGCCGCAAAACGGCAATGGGGACAAAATCCTGCAAGCATCTGCCCTTCTGAAAGAAGCCGGTGTGGATATGATAACTTTTTCTGATTCTCCCATGGGGAAAATGCGGGCAGATTCCATAGCAAGCAGTATACTTGTCAGCCAACAGACAGATATTGCAGTTATGCCCCATATCTGCTGCCGTGACAGGAATGCGATCGCCATGGGAGGGCTGTTTTTTGGCGCGCATATGAACGGAATCCGTAATATGCTGATTATAACCGGTGATCCGGTTCCGGCAGGAGAAAAAAGCAGTACAAGCAGTGTATATGATTTCAATTCGTTTCGACTGATGAATTATTTTAAACAGTTAAATATGGAATATTTTGCCGATGATCCCATTGTTTATGGCGGCGCATTGAACCACAATCGTCCTAACCTGGATGTTGAAATAGAGCGCATGTGTAAGAAATGTGCTGCAGGCGCAGATTACTTTTTAACACAACCGATTTACTCCAATGACGATATTGCACGCATTCAATATGTTAAGACCAAAGTGGATACCAAAGTACTCTGTGGTATTATGCCCCTTGTAAATTACCGAAATGCCATGTTTGTCAAAAACGAGCTTTCCGGGATTCAGGTTCCTGATGAAATTATCGCACGTTATGATGAGCATATGAGCCGTGAAGAAAGTGAGCAGGTGGGAATCACAATCGCATTGGAAACGGTTGCAAAACTACGGGATATAGCAGATGGCTATTATTTTATGGTACCTTTTAACCGCGCTTCCATGATTTGTAAAATAATAGAGAAGATGTAGGTCAGGAAAATGTTTTCAAAACAAAGGCTTGTTCTTACACCCCGGATTAAATATAATATAAGAAGTCAGCAATCTCTGTTTAAGACAGTCCTGTTGGAAAGGAAGTGTATCACGATGAACATTTTGCTGATTACGCCCACATCCGTATCGGTGGAGCTGAAAAATCATGACTGCTATGCTGCCGCTCCCTTTGAGGTGAGATGTAATGGTGCATCTATGGGGAAACGGGAGCATATTATTCAGCCGGAAATTTACTTTGACAAATGTGACGGAAGTAAGAGAAGTGGACGGAGTAAGAAGGTGACAGCTTTGCTTCTGAGAAAAAGGCGATGAAAATGCCGCCGGAGGCGGCGGAATGAGAGGAAAAATGGATACATTATTATTTGCGTTAAATGCCATACTGCCCATTATATTACTGATTTTGCTGGGCTACCTGCTGAAGAAGAAAAATTTCCTGGACGAGGTCTGGTTTAAAAAGGGCAACAAGCTGATTTTTCGTGTCTGCCTGCCCTGCATGCTCTTTGTCAATGTGTATAGCATTGAATCATTCACCGACATCAACTGGTCTGTGGTGGTCTATTCCGAAATTGCCATCTTTGCCGCATTTTTCATTGGACTTGTCATGGTAAAGCTGACCGTTCCTGACAACAGACAAAAAGGTGTTATCCTGCAATGTGTGTTCCGCTCGAATTTTGCCATCATTGGGCTGCCCCTTGCAGAGTCCCTGGGGGGTGCGGAAGGAAAAGGAATTGCTGCCGTCTTAAGTGCTTTCTCCATTCCCACCTTTAATATCCTTGCTGTGATTGCCCTGACTATGTTTGTGGACAGCGAGGACGGCCATAAGGCAAATCTAAAGGATGTATTGTTGAAAATAGCCAAAAATCCTTTGATCATCGGTGTGATATGCGGTTTGGTGGTGTTGGGCATCCGTTCTTTTATCCCTGTAAATGCAGATGGAACCCTTGTGTTTTCATTGTCCGGAAGTTTGAAATTCTTCTATGACGCAGTGAACAATCTGTCTAAAATCAGCTCACCTCTGGCGTTGGTGATCCTGGGAGGATTGTTTGACTTTGCCGCAGTAAAGGGAATGTGGAAGGAAATTGTCATTGGAACTGTTTCCCGTGTTGTGGCGGTTCCCCTGATTGTCATCGGGCTTGCCATAATTCTATCCAAATACACTACTTTCATCGGTTTTGATGCCACTGTTTATCCGGCGCTGATTGCTCTGTTCGGTTCTCCCGTTGCCGTGTCCAGTGCTATCATGGCGCAGGAGATGGAGAATGACGGCATTTTGGCGGGGCAGCTGGTAGTCTGGACATCCATTGCATCTATTGTCACCACCTTCCTTGCTGTTTTCATTTTGAGAACAATGGGATTATTGTAATGAAATTATTGTAATGAAAGTACTGTAATGGAATTACTATGATGGAATTGTGGATTGTTATGGCACTGCTGTAGCTGATTTACTACAACGGCAGTACTGTAACGGGAATACTATGGCTGAATTGCTGCAACAGAAATACTATGGCGCAAATGCTATGGCTGAATTACTACAATAGAGTTATTATCGTTAGACTGCGCATAATTGCTTTATGTGTCTTTTATAGAAAAGGTCACAACTGCTTTCGTTTTGTTCAGAAGCTGTAATTGGAACAATGCCAAAGTAAAGATTTTAAAGTTGTTTGCCATTAAAGTAATATGCAGAGGATAAATCATGGATATCGGTTTGTATTATCAAATATTGGGCATGGGTGTATTATATGAAAAAGGGAGCAACAGAGGAAAGCGGTGGCGGATAGGCGAAAGGAAACGGCTCAGGGATGAAATATGGTTCTGGCAGAAAATATTAGAGGATATAGCGAAGGAACAAAACGGAATGCCATGTCATGAAGCACTGTTTATGGAACTCGCGAATTTGTGCAGAAAATATAAGTTTCCTCATTACGAACGGGTATTGGATAAAAAAGAAGAATTGTTACATTGTAACTGTGTATTTGAAAGAGATAGAGAGGAAGAAGCTAAACTGCGTGGGTTCATGGAACAACTGTTACAGGATGCGCGAAAATATTTAGAGGAATTCAATGATAAAGAAATGGTTTACCGTATTCTGGTAGTTCTTCATAACCTTCCAAGAGCGATGTATGGAAAGAATATATTAAATTCCAATGCGCATTCCATATCTTATCATATTGCGTTGCAGTACGCAGAGGGGTGCATGGATGACAAGATGAAAAAAGAGTATGAAGAGTATCTTGGGTAAGAAGGTAGAGAATGGTAACGAATGAGGAAGCGGATTGGGAGAGAAACAGATTAGAAGATAAAACAGGAAACAGAGCAGGAAAGAGACAGGATGGAAATAGCGAAGAGCTAAGAAGAGACAAATAGAAGGATGGAGAAGAAAAGAATAGATAAGAAAAGAATAGAGAAGAAAGAAATAGAGAAAAAAGCAGCGAAGAGAAGAGCAGAGAAAACAAAAATGGAGAAAGAAAAAATAGAGAAAAGAAAAACAGTAATAGGAAAGAAATTGGGAAAGGGATGGTTGCTGGTGGTGATTCTGTTGCTGGGGAGTTGTGGACAAGAAAGAGAGCAGCCTTCTGTTGTTGTGTCACAACATTTGTCAGAGCTGGAAGATGGAACCGCAGGAGTGTCAGGCGCTATTACTACAATTGTTCCGGATGCAACATCCTCCACAGCATTACCAGGGGGTGTCTCAGGAGATATGTCCCCATCACCTACAGAAGGTGTCTCAGGAGATATTCCTCCAGCGCCTACAGAAGGTGCCTCAGGGGGGATGGCCACAGCGCCCTCAGAAGGTGTCTCAGGGGATGTACCTGCTGCGTCCTCGGAAGGGATACCCACAACCTCTCAAACAGGGGGAGTGGGAAGCAGTACCTCTACGACAGTCCCTTCAACTGTAACACCGGGGACTGATACGGATGCTTCCGCACCCGCAGAGCATCCGGCAGGCGACGAAGTACAGGATGGTTATGTGGTGGTAATTGATGCAGGACACCAGCAGAAGGGCAATAGTGAGAAGGAACCCGTAGGACCGGGAGCGTCTGAGATGAAGGCCAAGGTTGCCAGTGGGACGGCGGGGGTGGTAAGCGGATTAAACGAGTACGAGCTGACCCTTATGGTCGCTGAGAAACTGGAAGAAGAACTGCTTTCCAGAGGATATGAGGTAATCATGGTCCGTACTACCCATGATGTGGATATGAGTAACAGTGAGCGTGCCCAGGTGGCCAATGAGGCGGAGGCAGATGCTTTTATCAGGATTCATGCCAACGGTTCAGAGAATTCTTCTGTACATGGGGCAATGACCATCTGCCAGACCGCATCCAATCCCTATAATGGGGATCTTTATCAGCAGAGCAGGGATTTGTCCGGATATGTGCTGGATGAGCTGGTGGCTGCTGCGGGATGTACGAAGCAGTATGTGTGGGAGACAGATACCATGAGCGGAATCAACTGGTGCCAGGTGCCGGTTACAATTGTCGAAATGGGGTATATGAGCAATCCGGAAGAGGATGCACTTATGGCCACGGAGGACTACCAGAATAAAATTGCGGAAGGGATTGCTAACGGAATTGACAAATTTTTGACAGGCGCATAAGGCAAAAGGGGCAATCATGATTTGGAATAATGAAAAGAATATTTAGAACAAAGAAAGGGACATTTGAAATAAGGGGCGAAAAGTATGTTCAACTTTGAAGAAGAACTGAAAAAACTTCCCAGGGAACCGGGCGTCTATATCATGAGAGATGACAAAAATGTTATTTTGTATGTGGGCAAGGCGGTCAATCTTCACAATAGAGTGCGTTCCTATTTTCGGGAAAATATTGGGCGAGGCCCCATGATTGATAAAATGGTGTCTCTGATCGCCCGCTTTGAATATATTGTCACGGATTCGGAATTGGAAGCTCTGGTGCTGGAGAATAATCTGATCAAGGAAAACTCTCCCAAATATAATACATTGCTGAAGGATGACAAGACGTATCCATATATTAAGGTGACAGTGGGAGAAGAATATCCGCGCATCCTGTTCTCCCGAACCATGAAGAAGGACAAGTCGAAATACTTCGGGCCTTATACCAGTGCCGCAGCAGTAAAGGATACCATTGAGCTGCTGAACAAGCTTTATACCCTGAGAACCTGCAACCGCAGTCTGCCAAGAGATATAGGGATGGAGAGACCTTGCCTGAATTACCATATCAAGCAATGTCTGGCGCCCTGCCAGGGGTACGTCAGCAAGGAGCAATATCGTGAGCAGGTGGCGCAGGCGTTGGAATTTTTGAACGGCAAATATGATATGATTTTAGGTGATCTGGAGAATAAAATGAAAACAGCCGCGGAAGCATTGGACTTCGAGGCGGCCGCCGGCTATCGGGATTTGTATCAAAGCGTGAAACAGGTGTCGCAGAAGCAGAAGATTACGGACAGCGTGGGAGAAGACAAGGATATTATTGCATTGTATCAGGACGAGCGGGAGGCTGTGGTTCAGGTGTTTTTTGTGCGTGACGGCAAGATGATCGGCAGAGAACATTATTATATGACAAATGTATCATCGGACAGTAAGCCTGAAATTCTGGAGAATTTTGTGAAGCAATTTTATGCGGGGACCCCTTTTATTCCCAGAGAATTGATGTTGCAATATGAGATTGGGGATCAGGCGTTAATCGAAAAATGGCTTACCGGGCGGAAAGGAAGCAGAGTTTATGTGCGAGTGCCCAAAATCGGTTCCAAAGAAAAGCTGGTGGAACTGGCGGCCCAGAATGCAAAACATATTCTGGAACAGGACAGGGAGAGGCTGAAACGGGAAGAAGGCCGTACCATCGGCGCTGTCAGGGAAATTGCCGCACTTTTGGGTTTGGAGCATGTTGAGCGCATGGAGGCTTTTGATATATCCAACATCAACGGGTTTGAAAATGTAGGTTCTATGGTAGTGTTTGAAAAGGGTAAGCCGAAGCCCAGCGACTACCGTAAATTTCGCATCAGAACGGTCTCTGGACCGGATGATTATGCTTGTATGAGGGAGGTGCTGACCAGACGTTTTGTGCATGGGATGGAGGAAAGTAAACAGTTAGAAGAGAAGGAGTTGGATCAGGCATTTGGAAGTTTTACTAAGTTTCCGGATCTGCTGATGATGGACGGCGGCAGGGGACAGGTCAATATTGCGCTGTCCGTATTGGCGGAATTGAAGATTGCGATTCCGGTCTGCGGTATGGTAAAGGATGATAGTCACCGAACCAGGGGCTTATATTTTAACAATGTGGAGTTGCCCATTGATACCCATTCCGAGGGCTTTAAATTAATCACCAGAGTGCAGGATGAAGCACACCGTTTTGCCATAGAATATCATCGCTCCCTGAGAAGCAAGGGGCAGGTTAAGTCGGTGCTGGATGATATTCCCGGTGTGGGGCCGGCCAGAAGGAAAGCCCTGATGCGTCACTTTAAGTCCATTGAGGAAATCAAAGCGGCTTCTGTGGAGCAATTGGCGGAAGTCCCGGAAATTAACAGACGTGCAGCGGAGGAAATTTACAATTTCTTCCGAAAAAAAACGCAACAGCCTTAGACAATAAATCCACAGTGTGTTAAAATAATGATAAAGATTTTTGTGCTGATGCGGCAGCACAGAAGATACCGGAATATGCCGCATAGAAATGAGGAAAATAAAAAGTATGGATAGTGTGACATTAACCCGTCTGATTGAGAAGATGAAACTGGAAAACCTCACGCCGGAGATCGAGGTGAAGGGGATTCGCATTACCCAGCCGGATATCAACCGCCCGGCGCTGCAGATGGCAGGATATTTTGAGCATTTTGATGCTACCCGCCTGCAGATTATCGGTTTTGTGGAGTATACTTATATGGAAGGTCTGCCCGATGAAAGAAAGAGAGAAGTGTATGAGGAATTCATGGGTTATGATGTGCCGGCAGTGGTGTTCTGCCGTGAATTGAAGCCGGACCCTGTTTTTCAGGAACTGGCGATCAAACACAGGATTCCGTTGCTTTCTTCTAAGAAGACCACATCCGCATTTATGGCGGAATCCATTCGGTGGCTGAACGTGAAGCTTGCACCTTGCATTTCCGTACACGGCGTATTGGTGGATGTATTCGGGGAGGGTGTTTTGATCACCGGAGAGAGCGGTATCGGTAAGTCCGAGGCGGCATTGGAACTGGTAAAACGAGGACATCGTCTGGTTACGGATGATGTGGTGGAGCTCAGGAAGGTCAGCGATGATACCCTGATCGGTTCTGCGCCTGATGTGACCAAGAATCTGATCGAACTGCGCGGCATCGGCATTGTGGATGTGAAGGCAATGTTTGGCGCCTCCGCTGTCAAAGATACCCAGAACATAGACTTAGTCATTAATTTAGAGGATTGGGATAAGGATAAGGAGTACGACAGGCTGGGACTGGAGGAAAATTATACGGAATATCTGGGGAATAAGATTGTCTGCCATAATATTCCCATCCGGCCGGGGCGGAATCTGTCCATTATCTGTGAGTCTGCGGCAGTCAATCATCGTCAGAAGAAAATGGGTTACAATGCGGCGCAGGAATTATACAACCGAGTACAGAATTCTTTGGCAAGGAAAAGGGATGATGAAGAGTAAACAGGAAGGTGGTAAAACGGGAAGATATAAGAGAAGAGTTGAGAGAAGAGTTCAGAGAAGAAATGAAATAGGAATAATATATAAGAATGAAATGATAAAATGAAGTTGTTTTGGAAGAGCAGGAAGGAAGGGCAGGATGTAGTATGGGCAGGTATGTGTTTGGTGTTGACATAGGAGGAACCACTGTGAAGCTGGGACTGTTCAGCGAGGAAGGTGGTTTGCTGGAACAGTGGGAGATACCCACAGTGAAGGAAAACGAGGGTGCCGCTATTCTGCCTGATGTGGTTGGCAGCATCAAGGCAAAAATGAAGGAAAAAGGAATTGCGGAGCAGAATGTGGCAGGAATCGGTGTGGGCGCACCGGGTGCGGTGGATGACGAAGGTACTTTGGTGGGAGGCGCCGTCAACATTGGTTGGAAACCTTTTAACATACCGGAGGCAATCGGGGCATATATTAATGTACCGGTAAAAGCTGTCAATGATGCCAATGCTGCGGCTTACGGTGAGATGTGGCAGGGCGGCGGCAAGGGCAGCAGCAATATGGTGGCGGTGACGCTTGGCACCGGTGTAGGCGGTGGCATTGTGGTAAATGGGAATATTCTCACCGGCGCAACAGGTGCAGGCGGTGAAATCGGCCATATTCACCTGGTGGATGAGGAAACGGAGAGCTGTGGCTGCGGTAACAAGGGGTGCCTGGAGCAATATGCTTCTGCCACAGGCATTGCGCGGCTGGCCAGGCGGCGGCTGGCACAGGACGAGAAGCCAAGTATTCTGCGGGGAAAGGATGCCATTTCGGCAAAAAGTGTGTTTGATGCTGTCAAAGTCGGAGACGAAGTGGCCATTGAAGTTGCGGAGCAATTTGGCGATTACCTGGGGAAAGGGTTGGCAGCGGTGGCGGCAGTGGTGAACCCGGAAGTCTTTGTCATCGGCGGTGGTGTATCCAAAGCGGGAGAGATTCTGTTATCCTTTGTGGAACCGGCATATCAAAAATATGCGTTTCATCAGTGCAGGGGGGCAAGGTTTGTTCTGGCGGAATTGGGAAATGATGCGGGTATCTATGGTGCTGCCGGTGTGGTCATAAACGGCCCGTCCAGAGCTTCTCACTGAGTGTATGGCATATTGTTTTGCGGGCGGTACGAGGAAAGCGTCAGAAGTGGGCAATGCACCCTGGGGATGGAATATGGCAGTTACGAACACAGCGTTCAGGGTTAATTTTGTAAAGGAAAAGAAGTGCAATGATTAGTAAAGCAGTGGTTGAGGCATTACAAAAATTTGTACCCGATGAAAACATACTCTTACAGGAGCCAATGGCAGGTCACACTACCTTTCGGATAGGAGGACCTGCCGATTGTTATATGCAGTTGGAGAGTGAGGAACAGCTAAAAAAGGTACAGAAGTATCTGTATTTAGTGGGCGTCCCGTTTTTTATTCTGGGGAATGGCAGTAATCTGTTGGTAAAGGATGAGGGGTATCGAGGTGTCATCCTGCAGATTGGAAAAAAGATGAGTAAGATTTCGGTGCAGGGTTGTCGTATTGTGGCACAGGCGGGAGCCACAATGAGTCAGGTGGCCCACGCAGCCCTGGAACATGGCCTGACGGGTTTGGAGTTCGCCTCTGGGATTCCGGGTACAGTGGGCGGTGGTGTGGTTATGAATGCCGGCGCCTATGGAGGTGAGATGAGTCAGATAGTGACAGAGGTAACGGTGGTCAACAGTGAAGGTGAGACATTGAAACTTGACAATTCCACTATGGAATTCGGCTATCGCACCAGTATTATCAGGGATAACCCTTTTACCGTGACAGAGGTTGCTTTCTGTCTGGAACGTGGGGACAAGGAGACGATTAAGACGAAAATGGAGGAACTGGCAGCCAGGCGCAGGGAGAAACAGCCCTTGGAATATCCCAGTGCGGGAAGTACTTTCAAACGGCCGGAAGGACATTTTGCGGGACAGCTGATTATGGAAGCAGGTTTTCGGGGATTTCAGATAGGCGGTGCCAGAGTGTCAGACAAACATTGCGGTTTTATTATCAATGCTGGAGGGGCTACTGCGAAGGATGTGAGAGAGATCATTGGAGAGATCCAAAGGCAGGTGAAGGAAAGGTTTCGTGTAGCATTGGAGACGGAAGTGGTGTTTTTAGGTTGGGAGGACATATGAGATTTGTAGTAGTAACAGGGATGAGCGGCGGTGGTAAAAGCACCGCCCTGAAGATGTTGGAGGATGCAGGTTTTTATTGTGTGGACAACCTTCCTGTGTCTTTAATTGAGAAATTTGTAGAGCTGATCTCCATGCCGGGCAGTGAGGTCAGCAAGGTAGTATTGGGACTGGATGTGCGTTCCGACCAGTCTTTTGAAGATGCCACCAGGGTCTTGGAGAAACTGAAACAGGAAGGGTGCAAGCTTGAGATTCTTTTTATGGATGCAGGGACCAATGTGCTGATCAAGCGATATAAGGAGACCAGACGTATCCATCCGCTGGCCGCGGACGGGCGTGTGGAGGATGGTGTCAGGGCGGAACGGAAAGTGTTGGAAAATATTCGCCGTCATGCGGATTATGTGATTGACACGACGAATTTGCTTACCAGAGAATTAAAAGAGGAACTTGACCGTATTTTTGTGGAGAATGGAGAATATAATAGTCTCATGGTAACGGTCATGTCCTTTGGATTTAAACATGGTATTCCGGCGGATGCGGATCTGGTGTTGGATGTGCGTTTCCTGCCCAATCCATTTTATATAGAGGATTTGAAGTACAAAACGGGAAATGACAGGGAAGTACAGGAATATGTCATGAGTTTTCCGGAGGCGGAAGAGTTCATGGAAAAACTTACGGACATGATACAGTTTCTAATACCAAATTATGTGAAGGAGGGAAAATATCGCCTGGTCATTGCCATTGGCTGCACCGGAGGGAAGCATCGCAGTGTGACGCTTGCCAATGAGTTGTATAAACGAATGAAGGACAGGGGCAAGTACGGGATGAAATTGTATCATAGAGATGTAACACAACAGGGGAAATAAGTGTGTAAAAGGTCTGCACAGCAGACCTTTTACACACGGAAGAATGCCAAGTGAGCAAGCTCACTTTGTACAGGCATTCTTCTCACGGATTGTTTGTGAAAGGAAGGAGCCAGGAGCCGATGTCGTTTTCCAGTGAGGTCAAGAAGGAGCTGGCGAAGCAAGTCAGTCCTGCGAGACATTGCCAGATCGCGGAGCTGGCAGCGATTATGAATTTCTGCGGCCAGTATGGACGAGACGAAAAAGGTAGGTTTACAATTGGGTTTCAGACAGAAAATGAAGCTGTTGTAAGAAAAGGCTTTACATTATTAAGAAAAACATTTAATATAGATACGGATACTACATTGGAGGAGAAGCAAATACAGGATGTGTTGCAGAAGTTGGGTAATTTAGGAGAGCCGGTCAGTCCTCTGCTGATAAAAAGCTTTTGCTGTCAAAGAGCCTTTCTCAGAGGGGCGTTTTTGAGTATAGGTTCTATCAGTGACCCGACCAAAGGATATCATCTGGAGTTTGACTGTTGCGATGAGGCGAAGGCGAAACAACTGCAGGGTTTGATAAAAGGATTTGACATTGAGGCCAGGATAATTCTTCGGAAGAAATACCATGTGGTTTATCTGAAGGAGGGAGCCGGTATCGTAGATTTGCTGAATGTCTGTGAAGCCCCGGTATCGCTGATGAGTCTGGAAAATCTCCGTATACTGAAGGAAATGCGCAATTCCGTGAACAGGCGTGTGAATTGTGAGACTGCCAATATTGCCAGGACGGTTAATGCCGCGGCGAGACAGGTGGAAGACATTAAGTATCTGGAGAAATATTACGGTTATCAGAATCTACCCGAAGCTTTGCGCCAAATGGCAGATGTGCGTCTGGAGAACCCGGATGTACCTTTGAAGGAGCTAGGGGCCTGTTTCAATCCGCCTATCGGCAAGTCCGGTGTAAACCATAGATTGCGCAAGCTCAGTGAACTTGCGGATAAAATCAGGCTGTCACAACTCGAATTGTAAGAGAGTTGTACATTGAAAGTGTGTTCCTGTTTGGGAACGATAAGAAAGGATTTTGGATGGATGCCCGTCTGGACGGGCAGGGAGGTATGAGTATGACAACGAAAAATATTCGTGTTAAACTGGAAAATGGAGCAGAGGCAAGGCCGGTGGCATTGTTGGTTCAGGAGGCCAGTAAGTATGACAGTGTCATTTATATCCAGGCCGGCGGCAGAAGGGTGAATGCCAAAAGCATTATGGGTATGATGAGTCTGGGATTGAATACTGGTGTGGAGTTGGAAGTTTCTGCCGATGGAGCGGATGAGAAGGCCGCAGTGGAAGGTATTGACGGGTTCTTGAGCGGGAAAGGCGCATAAGAGAGCTTCGCTGATGTTCCAGGAAGATGGTGTTGTATGGTTGAAAAATAAGATAAGGGGAAATGCGAATGAGCAAGAAGCTCCTTTTTGTATATAATCCCAAAGCGGGAAAAGCATCGATCAGGAACAAACTGGCAGATATCCTGGATATTTTTGCCAGAGCCGGCTATGAAATTACTGTGGTGCCCACGCAGAAAAGCGGAGATGCCAGGGAAGTAGTGGAGAAGCGCACTGACGACTATGAAATGATAGCGTGCAGCGGCGGGGACGGCACGTTGGATGAAGTGGTGACAGGAATGATCAGGAGCGGCATCCGGACACCCATAGGCTATATTCCCGCAGGCAGCACCAATGATTTCGGCGGGAGCCTGTCATTGCCGAAGAAGATGGTGAGTGCAGCGGAAACCATTGTACAGGGCAGAAATTTTCCCTGTGATGTGGGGGCCTTTAATGACGATATCTTTGTCTATATTGCCGCATTTGGACTTTTTACGGATGTATCCTATGAGACAGGGCAGGATATGAAAAATATACTGGGATATATTGCGTATTTGCTGGAAGGGATGAAACGACTGTCTTCTGTACATTCTTTTCCCATGAAGGTGTGTTGGGAAGGAAACGAGGTGGAAGAGGATTTTATTTTTGGTATGATTACCAATTCTGTCTCCGTAGGAGGCTTCAAGAATATTACGGGCAAGAATGTGAAACTGGACGATGGTGTGTTTGAAGTGACTTTGATTAAAAATCCCAAGAATCCGGTGGAATTGAATAATATTATGCTGGCATTGCTGAACCGTAATATTGATTCTGAGGCGATGTATTGTTTCCGTACAGCGGAGCTTTCCCTGGAATCGGAAGAGCCGGTGGCATGGACGCTGGATGGAGAAAATGGCGGCAGTCATAATAAAGTAGTGATCCGAAATATATACAGGGGAATGGAGATTAGGGTAGGAAATCCCCTTTCTAAAGGAAAGGCATAATTCACCCAGGCGAAAGAAAAGCCATATCAGAGTGGGAACAGGAAAGCAATATCAGGATGGAAGAAAGCGAACAGGAAATCTGACAAACAGGTTTCCTGTTTTCGTATGTATTTTTATAAAAATACTTGCATCGCGCACATCAATATGATATTATTATGATATCAAATAAATTTCACTCAAAAGAAAGCAGGAGGTAGTGGTATGGACGAGAAAGTTCTGAACGGGAAAAAGAATGGAATGAAAGTATTGTTATTGGTTTTGCTGCTCTATATTCTGGATGTCTCTGTGTTTGTATTTTCTGTGGTACATATGGAAGAAGTTTATGTGAAAGAAACGGCACACGTACTGTCAATAATAGGGTTGGCGGTAAGTATTATTGTATTTTGTACGGCGTGGATATTTTTCTGTGGTCTGAAAGTGTTAAAACCCCAGGAGGCGCTGGTGCTTACCTTGTTTGGAAAGTATGTGGGGACGTTAAAAGATAGTGGTTTTTACTATGTAAATCCTTTCTGCACTTCGGTGAACCCGGCGGCCAAAACCAGATTGAATCAAAGCGGAGATGTAACGGAGACCGGCAGCCTGGCGGCTGTTGTAGGTGCAGTGCAGGGAACAGCGAATTTGGAGATGACAAGCAATAAATTGTCATTAAAGATTATGACGCTGAACAACAGTCGGCAGAAGATCAATGACTGTCTGGGAAATCCCATAGAAATTGGAATTGCAGTTACCTGGAAGATTGTGGATACGGCCAAAGCAGTGTTTAATGTGAATAATTACAAGGAATTTCTGTCACTGCAATGTGACAGTGCGCTGCGGAATGTGGTTCGGCTCTATCCCTATGATGTAGCGCCCAATGTGGATACCACTGGCGATGGGGTGGCGGATGAGGGAAGTCTGCGGGGGTCCAGTGAGGTGGTAGCGGCAAGAATCCGGGATGAAATACAGACACGTGTGGAAGAGGCCGGGATAGAGATTATTGAGGCGAGAATTACGTATCTGGCATATGCACCTGAGATTGCGGCCGTAATGCTGCAGCGTCAGCAGGCTTCGGCAATCGTTGATGCCCGCAAGATGATAGTAGACGGAGCAGTGGGCATGGTGGAAATGGCTTTGGATCGGCTTAATGAAAAAGAGGTGGTGCATTTGGATGAAGAACGCAAGGCGGCCATGGTTTCCAATCTGCTGGTGGTATTGTGCGGAAACCGTGATGCACAGCCGGTAGTAAATTCAGGGAGCTTGTATTAATATGGCAGATAATAAAAAGCAGGTTCCGTTGAGATTATCTCCTAAACTCTATAATGCCATCGCTGCATGGGCGGAGGATGATTTCCGTTCTGTCAATGGGCAGATTGAATACCTGTTGACAGAATGTGTCCGCCAACGCAAGAAGAACGGAAAGTATGTTTCTGATGAGATAGACGTTCCGCCCGAATTAGATATATAAGGCGGGTATTTTAGGGAACACCTTTTACGAAAAGGGAGTTTTTATGTGGGGGGCTGATAGTAACCATGATTCGTAAAGCGTCATGGAAAGTCCCCGGAATTGGAAGGAGAATTCTTATGAGACGGAGAGAAAAAATTATAGCATTCATTGGCATTGAGTTTGGCCTGGTCATCCTGTGCACTCTGCCGCTGTTCCTGCTGCACGCTGAACCCGCAAGTCTGTTGATGATTCTTACATCGGTGGTGTTTATGTTTCTGCCCGCACTGACAACTCTGATCGTAAGGAGGCTGGCCCATGAAAAGGGCGGACTGTTCTTACGGCTAAATCTTCGGAAGGCCTGGAAAGAATATCTGTTGGCGGCATTTCTTCCCGGAGTCTTGGAAGGGATAGGTGTGGCGCTCTATTTCTTCATATTTCCGAGCCATTTTGACCTGTCCTTAACCTATGCGGCACAACTTCTCGTCAACAATGGACTGGCGGCTGACCTGCCGCAGCTTACCATTCCCGTTGTCGTGGGCATTGGTTTGATTCTTATATTGTTGTCGCCGCTGGTTTTTGTAAATCATATAGTGGCCTTTGGTGAAGAACTTGGCTGGAGAGGTTTTCTTTTGCCGTTACTGGTGGAAGAACTTGGCGTGCAAAAGGCGATTTTACTGAATGGTGTTCTATGGGGAATTGTTCATGCTCCGTTGGTCTGCTTTGAGTTAAACTATACTGGTAACTATCCGGGTAAACCCTGGTCTGGTATTCTGATGATGGTACTTTTTGCAACCAGTATTGGCGTATTTCTCTCCTGGCTGACACTGAAATCCGGAAGTATTTTTCCCGCTTGTATTGCCCATGGTGCAATCAATGCCATTCGGGAAGCGCCGCTTCTTATTTGCTTGGATATCTATAATGTTCTTTTGGGGCCAAAACCATCCGGCTTAATTGGTATGATTGGCTTTTTGGTTCTGGGAGCAGTTCTTTTGGGCAAGTTCGCTCAATACCCGAAAATGCAAAAGGATGGCTAGAACTTGTCCCATATCTGCATATTGATGATAAGAAATCGTATTTGTATGATTCTCGATAATAGAACTTATACACCGGGAAATAGGATTTCGAGCACCGGGAACATGAAAGAGAATTGGGAGTTAGACATATAAGGCAGATGCTCTGCGCGCATAATGTAGATGAGGTAGTTGGCTCATAATGGATATAGAAAGTATAAAATAATAAAAAGTTTACTTGTATAGATATCCATTTTACAGTATACTCATATTAGCCGTAATAGTATGATAGTTCAGACGCGTGGCACCGGGGATTCAGGTGTCAGAATGAAGCATGCGGGTAACATGTGCGGAAATATGAAAAAGTGCAGGATAATGTGCGGAAATGAGGAGATATGTCGGATAGGTTTGATGAAGGCGAAGAGACAAAAGAAGAGAAGATTGACCTGACAGAGGGGCATGAAGATGCTTCCGCAACCAAGAATGCAGGAAAAAGCGATAACAGCGATTATGAAGATGTGTGTTTTATCTGCCGCAGGCCGGAGAGCAAGGCGGGGAAGATGATCAAGCTGCCCAATCATATCTGTATCTGTGATGATTGTATGCACAAGACCATGGAGACAGTCAGCCAGTTTGATTACCAGGGAATGTTGAATAATCCCCAGTTTCAGAATGAATTGGATCAGATGGCCAAGAAGGGATTTCCTAATATCAGTTTTGTGAATCTGGCTGATCTGCAGGGGGATGGAGGTATTCCCAATAAGCAGAAGCTGAAGAAAAAGAAGAAAAAAGAGGGGCAGGAGCCGGTTCTGAATATCAAGAATATTCCTGCGCCTCATAAGATTAAAGCGAGTCTGGATGAATATGTGGTGGGGCAGGATCATGCCAAGAAGGTAATCTCTGTAGCCGTTTATAATCATTATAAACGTGTGGCCACCAATACCATGGACGAGATTGAGATAGAGAAGTCCAATATGCTGATGATAGGACCTACGGGCAGCGGCAAGACTTATCTGGTGAAAACGTTGGCACGGCTGCTGGATGTGCCCTTGGCCATTGCGGACGCCACATCTCTGACGGAAGCAGGCTATATCGGTGATGATATCGAATCGGTGGTGTCCAAGCTTCTGGCGGCTGCGGACAATGATGTGGAGAAGGCGGAGCAGGGCATTATATTCATTGATGAGATAGATAAAATTGCCAAGAAAAAGAATACCAACAGCCGGGATGTTAGTGGTGAAAGCGTTCAGCAGGGCATGCTGAAGCTGCTGGAAGGTGCGGAAGTGGAGGTGCCCGTGGGGGCAAACAGCAAAAATGCCATGGTGCCGCTGGCTACGGTGAATACTCGTAATATATTGTTTATTTGCGGCGGTGCGTTCCCGGATCTGGAAGATATCGTTAAGGAGAGGCTGAACAAATCCGCGTCTATTGGTTTCAATTCGGAGCTGAAGGATAAATATAATAAAGACAAAAATATTCTCTCCAAGGTAACTGTGGAGGATATCAGGAAATTTGGTATGATTCCTGAGTTTATCGGACGTCTGCCCATTATCTATACATTGGACGGGCTGACCAGGGATATGCTGGTGAAGATATTGAAAGAGCCGAAAAACGCTATTTTAAAACAATATCAAAAGCTGCTGGAGTTGGATGAAGTCAAGTTGGAATTCAACGATGACGCCTTGGAAGCGATTGCGGACAAAGCGATGGAACGAGATACCGGCGCCAGGGCACTGCGCTCTATTATTGAAGACTTCATGCTGGATATTATGTATGAGATTCCCAAGGATGATAATATCGGCAAGGTGACGATCACCAGGGAGTACATTCTTGGAACCGGCGGTCCGGTGATTGATATTCGCAGCAACCAGTTATTGGAAGACCCGAACAAAGGGAAACAGAGTTCAAAAGAGTAGGTGAATTTACTGCCTGCCGTATGATATTTATGATATAGTCAATATGAGATTAAGATGTGTGATGCAAATGGAATAAAAGCAGATAAGGAAGAACAAAAAGCGGCGCCGCCTCTATAAATGTAAGAGGCGGCGCCGGTTCATTTCTTTTACATTTGCTCTTAACGGTTCTCGTCCAGATAAAGCTGTACGCGGTTGTTTATGATATCGATTATCTCTTCGAGGCTTTTTATGTCGTCAAAGTAATCCTGCGCCTCGTCACAGATGATCTCCAGGATGGGAATTGTCCTGACAGGAAGGAATCTTGCACCCTCCAGTATTTCTTCCAGTTCTTTCGCTCTGCTGTCCGTAAGGTCATAGAGTCCCTTTCTCTGGATAACCGTTGTTCCTGATGACGAATCCGTTAGTACGCGTCCTTCTGCCTGTTCCCTCTCTATCAGGGCATGAAAGGCATCTTTACTGACAGGATAGACGCTGTTATCGTTAGAGTCCCAAGACTGCGCCTCATCGCTTAACAGGAAACGGAGGAATTCCCACGCGCCTTCCTTTTGAGCGGAGGCCGCGTTGATCATCAGGGTATAACCTGAACCCGGCTTTGTGTGGTAGCCGTCATCAAACAGTGTTCCTGCCATCACCTTACCTTCTTCTTCCCGTGTGGCTCTGTCCATAAAAAGGTTTAGAACATAGAATTCTGATTGGGCAAGGCTTGGGAGCTGGTTCTTAGGGTTGTATCCGTACCGCTTTGCCGCCTGCAGTATTTTGGCAAACAGTTCGCCGCTGAAATCACAGGTTCCCTTATTCCAGTCAACCATTCCCCAGAGGTTCTCGGATCCTTCAAGGAACAATTCCAAGACCCCAGATGAATTTACATAGTCCGCATATACCGCATCCTCCTGCCAGGAAAGCAGTGCGTCCACCAGGGTTTCAATATCCGGTTCCTCTGTGCTGCCGATGACTGCACTGTCTATATAATAGCCGCCGCCCTTTGGCGTGGAACATATATTTGTAGTGATGCTGTATATTTTTTTCCCGTCTCTCCAATACCCAAAGGCGCAGGGGAAGCAGTCATCTTCCTTTATGCCGGAGGCTTCCATGTAAGGGCGTAAGTCTGCAAATCCTCCTTTGGATGCAATCCCGTAAGCGTATTCCCCCAGCACATCGCCGTAGAAGATGTCGGGTCCCTTTCCGGCGCTTACCTCGACGCTGGTCTGTCTTGCGTAATCCGCCGGATCTCCCTGAATGCCGCATTCTTCCAGTACAATAAAGTAACGATCGTTTTCCTGGTTAAAGAGGGCGGCCATCGTTTTGAACCATGCACCGTCACTGCCCGCAAATTCCGTTCCGCACATTACAATGGGGGTTTTTCCTTCCCCGGTATTTATCTGGTGTAGTGTCTGCAGGAAAATCTCCGATGTGCTGTTGGAGAACGGCCCCCAGAGAAGCTGCGCCTCTCCCTCTTCTGTGAGTATAAAGTCCAAGAGCCGCATTTGCTGAGGCTTCTGGTAGGTGGTTTTATTAAATGACCATATACTGGTCCAATCTCCGTTCTCTGTATTGAGTTCAAAGAATCCATCGCTGAGTAGACATAATAGTTTCTCACTTCCAGAACCGATCCACATGGTGGGATCATAGACAAAAGAAGTTACATCGGATATAACGCCTGTATCCGTGTCCAATTCTGCAAATGCACCTTCGGAGCTGCTGGCGGAATATTTCAGAAATATTCTGCCGTTCTGCAGTTGGCATATTTGGTCTATTTCTATGCGCCCCTCGTTCTCATGCCTGTAAAGCAGCGTCCCAGATGCTTCCATTTTTATCTGTACATTTCTGAAATGGTAGGGACTTATGGAAAAATTGTAAAAATGGTATAGGTTTCCGGAGCTGTCAAGATAACTGTGGGCGCTGTGGAAGTATTCCCTGGGAAGATTCTCAAACAGAAGTTCGTGGCTCCCGTCTATGTGATACAGGAAGATATCCGCAGTTTCGCTGTCAAAAACTGTCCAGACGGCCCAGAGCTGTATTGGTTCCTCTTGGTAAAACTGAGCCCCAAGGAAGTAGCAACGCATGTCTTTGGCAGCAGCCTCGGCCACATCGTAAAAAGGTTCGGATTCTGAACTGATGTCGTAGTATTCGGATGTTTTCTCATTGCCGCAGCTGGAAAACAGGCAGCAGGACAGAACCAGCATCAAAATGCAGTATATTTTTTTCATAGGATTCCTTTTTTATCCCGGTCAAGACCTACCTGTTGCTTCTTCGACAGGCAGGTCTTGACTTGGTTATAACCTTTTTTGATTATTCTTCATATTCGCATAAAATACATTTGAACCTATGAGGTGAGTCAGATGCATGAAGGTCATGCTTTTCATAGCTTGATTGGCCTTCACGTCTGACACTGAAATTACCACATATGCTGCATTTATATGTTCCCATTTCGTATACTTCATGATATTCACTGGAGAATGATTCATAATAAGTGGATGAGTGGCCGTAATAATACCAGTAATGATCACAGGTCCACAAAGGTGAAGCTCCCTCATTTCCGGCGGCCTGTGCAGTCGTTGAACTTCCTAGACAGGATGCTGCCACCGCAAGGGACAACGCAGATGCTAAGAAGAGTTTCGTTAGTTGTATTTTCATTTTTCGCTCCTTTTCTGTAAGGCATTATGATGAAGCATAACGCCTTATACCATACATTATGCTGGGGAAAGATGTTGCCACTGCAAGTAATAGTACTGTGGCTCCAACTGTTCCGCCGCGGTCAAAAGTAATCGTAAAATGAGCTCATTTATGTAAATTATGGTAGTATTATCTTTTGAAGTTGTCAATGGGATTATATCGACGAATTTCGACAAAGATCTATCTGTCTCAACTTTGGTATTCCAGGGTCATATCCGGTGGTATTTTTTAATTAACTATTGACATTTATAAATAATATGGTAATATAAACATATGAACAATGGTTCAAATGATAAAATGAAAAGCAGAACAGGAAACTGCACTTACCCTATTGGCACATCGGAGATTTTACAAGTGTAATCAGTCAGGAATCATCCTGCTGAATTATGGTGTCGGCAGGGCGGATGCAAAACTGGAATCGTAGGAGGATTGTCATGAAGAAAACTTACAAAATTGAAGTGGATTGTGCAAACTGTGCTCTTAAGATGGAGGAAGCGGCTAAGAAAGTGGAAGGCGTTCTGGAAGCGACGGTCAGTTTTATGACACAGAAGATGAAAGTTGAATTTGCGGAAGGCGCAGATCACATGAACGTCATGCAGGCAGTGCGGAAGGCATGCAAGAAGGTGGAAGATGATTGTGAGATTTTTCTGGATTAAGTGTGAACGAAATGAAGATTTTCTAAGTCATTTCGGGAAGAACGCAAGTGCAGCGTTCTTCCCGACTTGCACCAGTTCATGTATTGTTTGTGCCGCACAAAGAGGTGGGTTATGCCCCCTCTTGGCGGCATAATGGGAAGTGTATAGTAATTGTTCGGATATTTGTCTGAATCATTATATTTTGAATTGTGGCAGATTATGGAAGCAGGTGATAGAGAGATGACAAAGAAACAGAAATATGTGTTGTATCGGATTATTCTTGCGGCTGTGCTTATGGTAGCGCTTTATTTTGTGCCTGTGGAAGGATATCTGAGATTTGCACTGTATTTGATTCCTTATATTATCATAGGTTATGATATACTTCGCAAAGCCATTCTGGGCATAGTCCACGGAGAGATTTTTGATGAGAATTTCCTGATGGCAGTGGCTACCGTAGGTGCTATGTTATTGGGGGTGTATAATGAAGCTCATGGCGTGGAGGGAGAATTTGCCGAGGGCGTGGCGGTTATGCTGTTTTATCAGATAGGCGAGCTGTTTCAGGCAGTGGCGGTGGGCAAGAGCCGCCGGAATATCAGCGCACTTATGGATATTCGTCCCGATTATGCCAATATTGAAGATGAAAGCGGCAATCTGGAACAGGTAGACCCAGATGATGTGGAGGTGGGGACGATTATTGTGGTGCGTCCCGGCGAAAAGATTCCCATTGACGGTATTGTTGTGGAAGGAAACTCTACTTTAAATACCAGTGCCCTGACGGGAGAAAGTGTACCAAGGGAAGCGGGCATGGGAGATGAGGTGATCAGCGGCTGCGTCAATCTCTCCGGTCTGCTGAAGATTCGTACCATCAGGGAGTTCGGGGAATCCACAGTGTCTAAGATTCTGGATTTGGTGGAAAATTCCAGCATGAAGAAGGCGCGTACTGAGAACTTTATTACTAAATTTGCAAGATATTATACCCCTGCCGTGTGTATCAGTGCGTTGGCACTGGCAGTAGTACCTACATTGGTTAACTTGTGTATGGGAAATCCGGCCAATTGGAACGTGTGGATGATTCGGGCCCTGACCTTTTTGGTAATCAGTTGTCCCTGTGCTTTGGTGATTTCCATACCATTGAGCTTCTTTGGCGGAATTGGAGGAGCATCGGCGAAAGGTATCTTGGTGAAAGGCTCTAATTATCTGGAAGTGTTGGCCCAGACGAAGTATGTAGTATTCGACAAAACCGGAACGCTGACAAAGGGTGTGTTCCAGGTGGCAGGAGTGTATCCTTCGGAAATGTTTCAGGCGGCAGTACTTGCATCTAAGAAAGGAAACATTCCGGCAGAAGGGGTGATATCTGGTACGGAAGGGCTGCCGATGATGAAAATATGGTCTGGTATGGAAGGGACTGCGGCGAAGGAAATTCAGACTGGTGGGGATGAAGTATCCGCTGGAAGGGAAGAGGTCGGAAAAGTAGCGATGGAGCGCTATGGGGAGGCTGGCGGAGAGCTGTTGGCGCTTGCGGCTCATGCGGAAAGCTATTCTTCACACCCCATCAGCAAGAGTCTGAGAGAAGCTTATGGCGCTGAAATCAGTCAGGCATTGGTGACAGATGTGGAAGAAATAGGCGGACATGGTGTGACCGCCAATGTGGATGGGGTAAAAGTGGCGGCAGGCAATGCGAAACTGATGTCGAAGCTTGGACTTTCTTATGAACAGGATGTCGGTGCAGGGACGATTGTCCATGTGGCGGTAAATGGAATGTATGCCGGATATATTTTGATATCCGATGTGGTTAAAGAGCAATCAGCAGCAGCGATTGCCGCATTGAAGATGACTGGTGTGAGAAAGACGATCATGCTGACGGGGGACAGTGCGGCAGTGGCGCAGCAAGTGGCAAAACAGTTGGGACTGGATGAAGTAAAAAGTGAGCTTTTGCCGGCAGATAAGGTGGAAGCGGTAGAACAACTGCTGACAGAGAAACTGCCGAAAGATAAACTGGCATTTGTGGGTGACGGCATTAACGATGCACCGGTATTATCCAGAGCGGATATCGGAGTGGCTATGGGAGCGCTGGGGTCCGATGCAGCTATTGAGGCGGCGGATGTTGTGCTTATGGATGATAATCCTATGAAACTGGCGCTTGCCATGGGAATTTCCCGAAAGTGTATGCGCATTGTGTATGAAAATATTGTGTTTGCATTGGGAATTAAGGCGGCATGCCTGATTCTGGGTGCTGTTGGTATGGCAAATATGTGGGTGGCAATATTTGCTGATGTGGGTGTTATGGTGCTGGCGGTGCTGAATGCGGTCAGGTGTCTCCATTATGATTCCAAATAACTGTCAATGATATATTATCATTACGGGCTGTTTTCATGCTTGTGTTAGTCACAGTTCAGTGTCCCGTCGGAACTGTGCATTATAATTTATAATAGCTATTCCATTTTTTAGGGAAATGTGGTATGATGTGAAAGGAAGAAAATCAGTTTTTGTGCTTCTGCAAACATGTATTGGTGTCAGAACAAAGACTGGTAATTTTAATAAATGGAGGTATATGTTATGTTAGTTTCTGCAACGGAAATGTTGAAAAAGGCGAAAGCAGGTCATTATGCAGTAGGGCAGTTCAACATTAACAATCTGGAGTGGACGAAATCGATCCTGCTGACTGCAAAGGAATGCAAGTCCCCTGTTATCCTGGGGGTGTCGGAAGGTGCAGGAAAGTACATGGGTGGTTACCATGCAGTTGTAGGTATGGTCAACGGGTTGCTGAAAGACCTGGATATTGATGTTCCGGTAGCACTTCATTTGGATCATGGTACTTATGAAGGATGCTATAAGTGCATTGAGGCAGGTTTTTCATCCATTATGTTTGACGGTTCTCATTATCCGATTGAAGAGAATATAGCTAAGACCACGGAGCTTGTGGCATCTGCACATGGCAAGGGAATTTCTATCGAGGCCGAGGTTGGTTCCATTGGCGGTGAAGAGGATGGTGTTATTGGTATGGGCGAGTGCGCGGATCCCAAGGAATGTAAGGCAATTGCTGACTTGGGTGTGGATTTCCTGGCAGCGGGTATCGGCAATATCCATGGAAAGTATCCTGCAAACTGGAAGGGCTTGAGTTTTGAGACATTGGATGCTGTTCAGCAACTCACTGGGGAACTTCCTCTGGTGCTTCACGGCGGCACAGGTATTCCGGCAGATATGATCAAGAAAGCAATTACCTTGGGCGTGGCAAAGATTAATGTGAACACGGAATGTCAATTGGCGTTTGCCGAAGCTACCCGCAAGTACATTGAGGCAGGCAAAGATAAGGAAGGCAAGGGCTTTGATCCTCGTAAACTTCTGGCACCCGGTGCGGAAGCAATTAAGGCGACCGTAAAAGAAAAAATGGAATTGTTCGGTTCTGTAGGCAAGGCTTAAACAGATATCCGATGGATGGCAGAGCAGCCGTTTCTGATATAGGAGCGGCTGTTTTTTACTTTTGCAACCGGAAGTATATACTATCTGCCCCATATCGGGATTATACTGTCTTACCTGATAAGACCGTCTATGTTGTTACAACACAAAACAGGGACTTGTGGCATGTTGCAGTGGGTATTCTGAAAAACAAAAAAGCCGTCTCTGTCATTTTATCAAATTCATATTGGGGAATTACTGTCGAGATGCCTGCTTGGACTAACTGTCCAATGACAGCTAATGAGTTTATGATTATACTTACTATAAATAAGGTTATATGCAAGGCATGGAACAAACAAGCAGTCCTGGATTATGTGCGGCTTTTGCACATGATATGATTAGTAACAGGAAGAAAGGCGATATGTTATGTCATCCGGAAATTCGTATTCAAGTATTGATCTGTATGAGACAGGGAAGAGAATAAAGAAGCTGATGCAGCAACGAGGATATTCGGTAAAGGACATTCAGCATTTACTGCATTTGTCATGCCCACAGCCGATATATCGCTGGATGAAAGGACAGGTGCTGCCGACAGTGGATCATTTGTATGTTATGGCAAGGGTACTGCATGTCCACATGGAGGAACTGTTGGTTTCACAGGATGAAATAATAAGGCGGAGGATTCCTGAGGATGATATTCCTGTCTGGAAGCGCATGTACGCATATTGGATGCTTTGGGATAGAAAGGCGTCATAGCATAAATGATACATTTCATGGTTAACCATAAACATGTGGGAGTGAACAGGCATTCTGAACGCTTGTTGCTGTCCGTCTTCTGATCTTTATTGTATAATTTTTTCTTTTATCTATACACTGCCGTATCATGGTATAACATAATCCTTAAGTATAGAAACAAAATAATAACAGCTCACGAAAGACAAATTGTATGATTTTGTACAATCATTTCATAGGGTTGAAATAAGTTGTGGGCAATATTGCCCTGTTGGTGGTGAAAATATTTATTCCGGCAACTTATGAATGGCATGGCTAAATTGTAATTTATAAACTGCAAAAAAATGATGGAAATATTGCAATGAAAGAGTTAAAATAGAAAAGGGAAACCAGGTGTTCAGGAAAGGGGCAGGCGGATGAAAAATATTATTCTGGTTGTGGATGATGACAAGACAAATTTGACATTGGCTCAGAAAATACTTCTGCCGCATTATCGGATTGCAGCGACCAGTTCCGGCAGGGCTGCTTTGAAATATCTTGAGACCAACAATCCTGACTTGATTTTATTGGATATCAATATGCCTGATATGGATGGATTTGAAGTTATGGAACAGCTTCGTCTGAAGGAAGAGACAGCGAAAATTCCTGTTATTTTTCTGACTGCGGACAACCTGGTGGAGACGGAAGTGAAATGTTTCCGGATGGGGGCTGTGGACTTTGTGACGAAACCTTTTGTACCGGATATTTTGTTAAGTCGTGTGGGCAAGACATTGGAGTTGGAACAATACCGGCATAATCTGGAAAAAATGGTCAAAGAACAGGCGGAAAAGATTACCGAAGATGCCAGGCGGATCAGTATGATTCAGGATTCTGTTATTGTTGGTATGGCGAATTTAATTGAGAGCAGGGATGGGAGCACCGGAAAGCATGTGAAGAATACACAGATGTATGTGAAAATGATTGTGGATGAGCTGCATAACAGAAATCTTTTTCCAGAGCAGTTGACAGAAGAATATATGCAGGATATCTGCAAAGCAGCGCCTCTTCATGATGTAGGGAAGATTAAGGTGCCGGATTCGGTTCTGCAGAAACCTGGGAAACTGACGCCGGAAGAATATGAATTAATGAAAATGCATACTACATACAGCCGTAAAATTATTAAGATGATCATTGGTGATGTGGAAGATGAAAGCTATGTGCAGACAGTAGAGGATATTGCCATGTATCATCATGAACGCTGGGACGGAACAGGTTATCCAACCGGTCTGGCAGGAGATCGCATTCCACTGGCAGCCAGAATCATGTCTGTGGCAGATGTCTTTGATGCCCTGTATGAAGAGCGAGTATACAAACCACCAATACGTCCTATTGAGCGGATTATGCAGATTATGATGGAAGGCAGAGGAACACAGTTTGATCCTGTGATTATGGATGTGTTCATGGAGATGGTTCCGATGCTGAAGGAAGTGCTGCATATTCAGTGAGCTTTTGTACGATGAGGTGGATGGGGCTGAATGTGGCCAGAATAAGATAATGAGTAGCAGAATTGGGCCTAAATATGGGCAGATTGAGATAAAGCCAAACAGAAAGGGCCGATAGGGGCAGTGAGATAGCATAGATTGGGGATAAGGAAGAGAGGGTGGGCTGGTTTGGAGAAACAATATAAAGATGAAACAGCACAACTGAAATTGGAACGCATTGTGCTGATCATATTTAGTATTTATACGATAGCAATGTTCGTTGTTGCACAGCTAGGAGGATGGAATATTTTCATCAAAGAAACGATGATTGTTACAGTGGTTATCGGTTGGGCAGTATGGGTAAAACGATATCGAGATCACACTTTTCGGGCAAAATTTATCTCCGTTATGGCGTGGATTAACTTATGTACTTACGCTTTACATACACATAACTTTCTATCCATGCTGTCGACGATGGCGGGGATGATTGTGCTTCTGGGTATTTTCTGTATTCCCTGGATTATCTATCTGGGTTTGTTTATCTCTACAGGGGTGTTTCTTTATCATGGTCTTATTGTGAAAACTCTTGCACTTGACTCCGTTGGCAATATCATAGGAACTTTTCTACAGATTTTATCTATCTATACCGTTTCCGGTATCACCTGGATCGTAATACGTACCCAACAGGAAACCAGGAAGCGTCTGATGGAGAACATTCACGAATTGGAGCTTGCAGAACAGAGTAAGGATGATTTTGTGGTGAATATTTCGCATGAAATCCGCACGCCAATCAATGCGGTGTGTGGCATGAGTGATGCAATTCTGCAGGAGACTCTTCCGATGGAAGTGCGAAGAGATGTCATTGATATCCAGACTGCCGGAAGGAATCTTCTCGCCACTGTAAGCAATATTCTGGATTTCTCGGAATTGGAAAGCGGTAAAATGGAATTGGCGGAGGAGAGTTATAATATCACTTCCACAATTACGGATATCATCAATATGGCGCTGACCTTGCAGAATGGCAGGAAACTGGAACTGATTGTGGATTGCGATGCCGATTTGCCCAGTAACCTGCTGGGAGATGAGCAGAAGTTTCGGCGAATTGTGTTGAATATTCTGGATAATGCTATTAAATTCACGAAAGAGGGAGGTATTATACTACGGATTAAAAGCAGGAAAGAAGAGTATGGAACGAATCTGGTAGTCAGCATTCGGGACTCCGGAATTGGTATGGAACCTGCTGATATGGAAAAGATTTTTACCGGATTTAGTCAGGTGAATTCCAGAAGAAACAGGGAAGAAGGCGGTATAGGACTTGGGCTTGCCATTACGCAGGCATTGGTTTACCGCATGGGAGGTTTTATTACGGTGAAAAGTACACCGGGAATCGGCAGTTGTTTCAGTTTTACCATTCCGCAGAAAGTGTTAGACGAGACACCGATTGTATCTATTAAGAATAAACAACATTTATATGCTGCATTCTATGTCAATATGGAAAAATATAATTATTCTATTGTACGGGAGGGGTATGAAAATAGTCTGCGTCATATTGCGGAGCAGCTTGGGATCATGATTCGTATCAGTAAGAATCTTTCGGAATTAAAGCGTCGTATGGAACACGATAATTACTCTCATGTTTTTATTGGTTGGTTGGAATATTGTGAAGATAAAAATTTTTTTGAACATCTTGCCAGGGAGATAACGGTTGTGCTGATATTGGATTATGGACAGGAGACACAGATGGGAAGCAGTATGCTTCGTATTTATAAACCATTTACAATCTTGTCCATTGCGGCAGTATTCAATGGTCAGAAAGCGAATCAGAATGAGGAACAGCATAGAGGATCGGGGCATGGATTTATTGCACCTGAGGCAAAAGTGCTTGTGGTAGATGACAATGCCATGAATCTGAAAGTTATGGCAAGACTTTTGCTGCCGTATCAAATGAAAGCGGTAATGGCGGGCAGTGGTCAGGAGGCGTTGGATAAGCTGAATACGATGGACTTTGATTGTGTATTTCTGGACCATATGATGCCGGAGATGGATGGCGTGGAGGTGCTGCATAGAATCCGCAAGAAGCCCGGTCTCTATTTTCAGTCACTTTCTGTAATTGCATTTACTGCCAATGCCATAGGCGGCGCCAGAGAAATGTTTTTGGAAGAGGGATTTGATGATTTTATTGCGAAACCAATTGAACTTAGCGTACTCGAACGAATACTGCGTCGGTATATACCACTGAAGAAGCAAATACCGGTGGAAGAGATAAAGAAATTGGAGCAAAATAAAGTATCAACAGGCGCAGAGGGAGACGGTTCAACGGAAGCTATTGTGGCACAATCCTCCGAAGATGAGACAAAAGCATTGGAACTGTTGAAATGTTCAGGAATTAATATTCAGCAGGGGATAGCCTATTGCGGAGATAAGGAAGGACTTCGGCAGATCATTCAGGTATATTGTGAAGAAGGTCCTAAACGCAATTGTAAACTTCAGCAGTTTTTTCAGGCGCATGACTGGAAAAATTATGTGATCATGGTACATGCTTTGAAAAGTAATTCAAAGGGAATTGGGGCGGATGAATTGTCTGAGCTGGCCAGAAATCTGGAGTTGGCAGGCAAGGAAAACCGTGTTGATTACATTATGAAACATCATAAGGAATTGTTGGAAAAGCATGAGATGCTTTTGGATATTTTTGGCGCAAGTGCATTTGTGTATCCAGAAGGAAGGAAGAAATCCGGAAAATCAGCCGAAGAAACCGGTAATTCTGTAAATGGTAATTATTCTGATAATGTTGAAAGAGGCAGTTTTGATGTGGACAAGGACTATGCCTGGGGCGATTCCGGCCAGGATGCAGTATCGGGTGAGGAAAGAAGTACTGGCATGGGGGTATCATCAGACAAGGAAAGAATTGCCAGCGAGGGTGTATTATCGGGTGAGGAAATGACATCGCAGGCTTTGGCGGAATGTTTGGATCATTTGAAAGAGAAATTAGACAGCTTTGAGAGTGAAGGGATAGATGCGGTTCTGGATATCATGGAAAATCGTCAATATGATGGGACACTGCTATCCATATTTACGAAAGAAATTCGAGAAAAAGTAGACGAGTTTGATTTCCTGGGAGCATCCGATGTGGTGTCAGCTTGGGAATTAGAACATCCTGTTGGATAGTGGCGGATACTGTATTGAGAGTCTCAGATAGGTAACATAGGCTGAGAAAGGAGAAATGAAAACGATGTTCAAAGAGATACGGACAGAAGTTCTTAATATGCTTCATCAACAGACGGATCTGCAGGAAAGGCGCACACGGATGATTTTGGCATTTGCTTGTCTGGCATCTGTAATTGGTATGGGGCGTGTGTTAATCGGTGCAAATCCGTTTGTACTGATACCGTTAGTACTTATGTGTATTGTATCAGGAGTAGCTTTTTGGATCACTTTCAAATATCACAAGATACATATTGCCTCTTGGTTGTTGGTCCTTGCCTCAAATGTGTTTCTGTTTCCGGCGATTTTTATCTTGAGTGGCGGTACAGAGAGTGGGATTCCTGTCTGGTTTGTGTTAGGGTTGGTATATATTTTTCTTCTGTTTCGTGGGCGGGAATTTTTCATTGCCATGTCGGTTTCGGTTGCAGCCTTTATGGTTACTTATTTTCTTGCCTATCAATATCCGGAAATTTTGTCAGATGCACCAACGCGCTTTTACAGTGCCTTTGACTCCTTTAATACCATGTTTGTGGTCAGTTGTTTTATTGGAATGTTGTTGAAAGCACAGGTGTATTCATATGAAAAAGAAAGTCAGGTAGTGGAGAAACAAAAAGAGGAAATAGAACAGATTGCTCGATCTAAGGATGCTTTTTTTGCAAATATGAGCCATGAGATTCGTACCCCCATCAATACAATTATCGGGTTAAATGAAATGACTTTGCGGGAAAATATTTCTGATGAAATAGCCGAGAATGCCATTAATATTCAGAATGCCAGCAAAATGTTGTTAACTACAATAAATGATATATTGGATCTATCGAAACTGGAATCCGGCAAAATGGAAATTGTGCAGGCGCAATATGAGGTCAGCAGTATGTTCAGTGATCTTGTAAATTTGATTTGGGTGCGGGCACATCAAAAGGAACTGGAGTTCAAAGTGGATATTGATCACAGCATACCTTCCATGTTGTATGGAGATGAAGTGCGAATCAAACAAATTGTGGCAAATATGTTGACAAATGCTGTAAAGTATACGGAAAAGGGATCAGTGACCCTGGCTGCGAAAGGGGAACGTATCTCTGCGGAGGTATTTTTACTACGTATTTCAGTGGCAGATACCGGTATGGGTATTAAAAAAGAAAATATTGATGATTTATTCCGCGCATTTAAAAGGGTGGATGAACAGGCAAACCGTAAAATTGAAGGAACTGGTTTGGGACTTACGATTTCCAAGCAGCTTGTGGAAATGATGGGCGGAAAGATTTCTGTGGATAGTGTTTATCACAAGGGGTCCGTATTTACAATAGAACTGAGGCAGGGAATTATCAGCGCACAACCTATTGGCGTCATTAATTTTGCTGCTCAAAAACAATTGAATCACCGTACAAAGTATAAACAATATTTTACAGCACCAGAGGCACATGTTCTGGTAGTGGATGATAATGATATGAATCGTATGGTGGTGACGAAGCTGTTGCGAAGTACTAAGGTACAGATAGATACGGTGGAGAGCGGCAAAGAATGCTTGAAAAAAACTGCTGAGAGACCATATCATGTAATATTGATGGATCATATGATGCCGGGTATGGACGGAGAAGAAACGTTAAGAGCCCTCCGAAGTCAGGCAAAAGGCTTCTGTCAGAAAGCACCAGTGCTGGCCTTGACTGCCAATGTGATGACAAATGCCGACCAGATTTATCAGGATATGGGATTTGACGGTTATCTTGCAAAGCCTATTAACGCTGCACTTTTGGAAGCCAGTCTGCTAAAGTATCTTCCGCCGGAGTTGGTTGAGTATACTGTTGGCAGGGTGGGGGCTGATTCGGCTGATATGAGTGATATCAGTCAGATTACCAGCCAAAGAAAACGCAAGGTGGCTATTACGGCAGATTGTATTTGCGATTTGCCGGAAGAGTGGCTGAATAAATATCAGATTGGGATTATGTATTGTTATGTCCATACAAAGGAGGGGCGATTCTGTGATGTTGCGGAGGTATCTTCTGACAGTTTGCTGAATTACCTGAAAATAGAGGGAAATTATGCACATTCTTCTACGGCGGCCCCTTCGGAGTATGAGTATTTTTTCGCTGATTCACTGGAAAAGGCAGAGCATGTGCTGCATATTACTGCTACAGTGGATTTAAGTGGTGCTTATCCAAATGCGATACAGGCAAGTAAGAATTTTGATAATGTTACAGTGATGGATTCCGGGCATATCAGCAGCGGACATGGGCTTATGGTGCTGTATGCGGCCTATATGGCAGAGGCGGGAAAAAATGTGAAGGAAATTTGTGCTGCGCTGGAGCAGGCCAAGGATTTAATATGCTCGAATTTCTTCGTGCCCAGTACAGAAACCTTGTTCCGAAATGGGAAGGTCAGTGGTACGGTACATAAGTTCTGTAAGATGCTTGGGTTACACCCTATACTTCGTATGTCAGAAAATAGACTAAAGCTTTGGAAGATTGAAACAGGCAAAATACAGTGGGCCGGACGAAGATATGTGAAGAAGCTGCTGCATGATGCCAAAGAGATAAATACAAATATTCTATTTCTTACTTATGCGGGATGTACAGTTCAACAGTTGGACGAAATATTGGAAGAAGTGAAGAAATATGTTGCTTTTGACAGGGTAGTTTTGCAGAAGGCTTCAGCAACGGTTTCCAGTAATTGTGGTGTAGGGACATTTGGACTTATGTTTGCCAAGTGTGCAAAGAACTTCTAAGCGTCAAGGGGGGCATGAATCTCTCTTTGTGCACCTTTCTTTGGTACGCCTGATAAGGATTTCCAGGTCTGCATACCGGACCTTTTGCGCACTGAAGAGTGTCAGTGAGTAAGCGCACTTGGCATTCTTCTCACGGATTGTTTGATAATGAACCCGGAAAAGGGAGGATGCCAAGGAACCGGGTTCCTTGGCATTTATTATGAAAAAGTTATTTAGTAAACAATAAACTGTAATTGGCTTCTTTATTATGGTGTTTCGTTGTTGATAAATATAGTATACGAGGTAGAAATGGATAAAAAGTGATAATTAATTGAAGATTAATTGAATGAATTGTAAACAAAATATGAAGTGAGATGTTATGCCGTTAATAGGAGAACGAACAAAAGTGAGTTATTTAAAGAAAATACAATTTCAAACAGAAGGGACAGAAGCAGTACTATATGTGACTGATGAGGCACAGATTGCGGAAACATTGCGGACAGAGGGAGAGGCAGTGCTTATATATCTTCATCCGGGCAATAGCGAACAGGACTTTTCAAATTATTTGTTTGCGGTGGAAGATCCGGAAGAGTTGGAGCTGGAATATATTGAGAGAGTTTATCGCAGACTAAAGGGATTGCCCTGGTATATTATGAACACGGACAGATGCCGGATTCGGGAAACCAAACCGGAGGATGTGGAAGCATTTTACAGAATATACAGTGATCCTTCCATTACAAAATATATGGAAAATCTGTATCCGGAAAAGGAAGAAGAAAAACAGTATATCAGGGAATATATTGATAAGATATATACCTATTATGGATATGGAATCTGGACAGTGATAGAGCATCAAAGCGGTGAAATTATCGGCAGAGCAGGTTTTTCTAACAGGGAAGGATTTGAAGATCCTGAATTAGGGTTTATCATAGGTACCCCCTGGCAAAGAAAAGGTTATGCAATGGAGGTTTGCCAGGGGGTTCTCAGGTATGGCTGGACAGCATTAGATTTCAGTCAGGTGCAGGTGTTGGTTGCACCGGGCAATATCCCTTCCTTAAGATTATGCGAAAAGTTGGGTTTTCGTTATGAGAAAAATGTAATTCTGAAGGAAGGAGAGTATTGTCAGCTTATTCTTCAGAGACAATAGCCTGACCTTCTACATGTCTTCGATCCATTTGGTGCCTGAGTTTGCGGTTAGCTACCGTATCGAAGATAATGGAAAAGTCGTAATCCGGAGGATATAATTCTTCTGCCGCAACCAGGAGTTTTACACGCTTGTGGTTGATCCATATTTTCTTGCTTGGAAGCTGTACACGGAGTATTCCTTTTTCATTGGCGGTTTCGCATACGATTCCGATTTTTTTATCGGGGTAAATCATAACGCTGTCGCCGCGCTGAAAAGGGATTTCAGCTTTGGGCCTTTGGGGTTTCTTGTGTATAATGATGGGGGCGGCTTCCTTTTTTATCTTTTCATAAGTTTCATTTGCATCTGCGGAGGTGGACCTTTCATGAGCATTTTCAGTGGTAAGCGTTTCATTTGCATCTTCTGCGGTGGGAGCTTCAGGAGCTTTTGTTGGAGTAATTGTTGCATGAGTTTCTGCTGTAAAGGGCGTTTCATGCGCTGCTGTTACAGAATGTTTTCCATAAGCTTCCATTGCGGCTCGTCTTAACAGGCTGGCCGGCATGCCGAGCCGTTCCGCAATGTAGAAAGCACAACTTTCTCCGGCTTCACCGATTACCATTTGATAGAGAGGTTTCAGATTCTCTTTATCAAAAGTCATTCTTGCATTGACAATAGAATCTTCCTGTGCCGCATAGCTTTTTACTTCCGGATAATGGGTGGTAGCCAGGAAGAGAGCACCGCTTTTCTTTAATTCTTCCAGAATGGCAATGGCAATTCCCATCCCCTCGGCCGGATCTGTTCCGGAGCCTAATTCATCCAATATTACAAGACTGTCTTTGTTGACCCGTTTTAATATATCCAATATATTTGTGATATGGGCAGAGAAGGTGGACAGATTTTCCGATAAATTCTGACCATCTCCAATATCGCAGAGAAAATTACTGTTCATACACAGTTCAGCTTCTTCACATGCCACATGGAGTCCGCATTGCGCCATCATACAGTTCAGCGCTACCGTTTTGATTGCTACTGTCTTGCCGCCGGTGTTAGGACCGGTTATCACAATTCCGTTTATTCCGTTTCCGATAGAAAATTGCAGCGGCACACAGGTATTTTTGTCCATAAGCGGGTGTCTGGCATTACGAAAGTTGATATACCGTTCTTGAAGTAATTTTGGCGCAGTGCCGTCATAACCAAGGCTTAATTTGCCTTTGGAGAAAATGAAATCCAATTTTTCAGTAAATCTGGTATTTTGTTCTATGATTTCTCCATGGTCAGCAATCAATGCCGTGAGAGTATAGAGTATTCTGCGGACTTCATTTTCTTCATCGATTCTTAATTCCTGCAGTTCTTCATAATATTTTCCGGAGGCAGAGGGTTCTATGAATAGTGTGCTGCCAGTAGCGGATTTGTCGATCACAGTACCGCTGATACGGAATTTATATTCTTTCTTTACCGGAATGCAGACATGCCCGTTGCGGATGGTGCTGAAGCTGTCAGACATACATTCTTTATTAGAACGGAGAACAGCATCCGCTTTGTCACGCATTTTGGTTTCCGTATGAATGATTTCATTCCTTAGTTTCTTCAGCAGTTCAGAGGCGTTGTCGGCTACCTGGTCATTCCATATTTGGGAATGTATCTGTTCCTTGATATGTTCCAACGGCTCCAGGTTTTCCTCATAGTAAGCCAGTGATATCTCATAATTTTTGCCCCTTGTCAGATAGTCTTTCAACCTTTTGACTGACACAAGAACTTGTGCTGTTTTTTCCAGTTCTGCAATGGACAGACATTGGCCTGTCTGCGCGGAACGGACAATTTCCCGAATGCCGTCCGGAGAAGAAAGAGGCGGTGTTCCGCATTTTTCCAACATGTGTCGTGCCTGTGTGGTTTCATTCAGTTTTGCATCCAATTCTATTTCTGACAGAAAGGGATGGGTATCTTGTATGACTGTTTTTGCATATCCTGTCAGGGCGCATTCTGCCCACATTTTTTTTATCTTATCAAACTCTAAAATAATTTCTTCCTGATACATGGCAATATCTCCTAATGAAAGATCCGCGAAACGGACCATTTTTCTGGTAGTTAGATTACATTGTTTTCAAATAGGTTTTGTGTATGGGGATTTTTCCTGATCATTTTGCAATTTGGGGCATAGAAAATGCCATGGTAATCCGCCTTACAGACATGTTATCTCATGTGCACAGGCCGCACATGGTATGGAGGGCCATTTACCTGGCCGTTTCATGTCTTGATTAAGCTGTATTGTACCATGACAAATGTATTCTGAGAGATAGTTCCAAGAATCGCTTTCATTATTCTCGCTGTTCTTCGGGGCTATCTATGAATTTGGATTCTGATTCATGATTGTGACATAGGAAGGTACCTGTTTAAGACCATCAAAAAACATGGCCGTACAGCCATGCTTCCTATTTCATGAATGCGAAATTTATTGAAATATGTCAGGCATTTGTAAGGCGGATTCAGCAGCACTCCAGCATATTTCGGACAAGTAAAAACTTAGTCCGGTTTTCTGTTCGGAACAGATGGTTCCTGTCCATCATACTGGTGCCGATAAAAGGACAAACTGACAGCGTTATAATACATTGATAATCAAAAAAGCATCAACCAACGCACACTGTGTCCCCTGCAACGATTCAGTTGGTATTATCCTCGCTTCTTACAACCCTCGACATAAATATCCTCCTTTTTTATCTGATGTATTTTTACCATCTCTTACATCCTAACATGGATTATAGTCTGTGTCAACAATATTTTCAGAACAACACAAAAGGGATGTTCTGTGTTGTTACTGTTCCGTCGTTCAGTGCTTAATGATAGCCGAATTACAGCTTGACAATAAGAAAGGATATGTTACAATAAATGCAAAGCATAATAATTTCTAGAACATAACTGACTTGGTAATCTTATAAGTCCGCAAAGCGTACTTTCTATGATATTTCGGAAAATCTATGCTTTTATTCAACTTTATTACAATAGAAGCAGAGGATTTTCAAAGGTGATATTTGAATTTCCTTCTGCAGAAACAGGAGGAAATATGAAGCTTATTTCTTTGAAGAGTGATTATGCATTCAAAGAATTGTTTTCTCATGAGAATGTCAGAAAGCAGTTTTTAAGCGATGTATTGGGCATTCCGCTGGAACACATCAAGTCTGCTAAACTGGTTAATCCTCATTTGTGGGTACGTTATCGTAAGCAAAAACAGGGAATTCTGGATGTATTGATGGAATTGAATGGGGATGTTGTTGTCGATGTAGAGATGCAGGTGCGGTTATTAAAGCATTGGATCAAAAGACAATTGTTCTATTTGGCGAAGATGTACACAGAGGAGTTGAAGAGGGGAGAAGAGTATGACAAACTGCGAAGATGTATCAGTATTGCTGTATTAGATTTTGATTTGATGGAAGGGGCAGAGTATCATTCGGTGTATTACTTAAGAGATAGGTCTGGGAAAAATCTGACAGATTTGTTTCAGATACATATTATAGAACTTGGGAAGGAACTGCAGGGAACAAAAGCGGTTGATGACTGGATACGTTTATTTAATGCGAAAAGAGGTGAAGAACTGGATATGATTATGGTAAAAAATGATGGATTGAGAGAAGCGATAGAGATATTGAAGGAGATGAGTTTGAATAAGTCATTGCGCTACAAATATGAAATGAATCTGAAATTGAAGCGTGATCGAAAAGCAGAGGATGATTATGTGAGGGATTGTGGTAAGGCAGAAGGAAAAGCAGAAGGAAAAGCGGAAGGAAAGGCAGAGGATATTATACAGCTTTTGGGGGAGTTGGGGCCAGTCCCAACAGAATTGGCTGACAAAATTATGAGTGAGAAGAATCTTGATGTGCTGCGTGTCTGGTTGAGGGCAGCCGCAAGAGCTGAAAGTGTACAGGAGTTCAGAAAGGATTGTGAGGTATAGCGTTTATGGGGAGGATAGAGGAAGCATTTAGCATACCATTGGATTTAAAAGATGTACGGATTACGGATACTTTTTGGGGGCGGGAACAGGAATTGGTACGCACAGAGGTGATCCCCTACCAATGGGAAGCATTGAATGATCGCATTCCGGATGCGGCGCCCAGCTATTGTATGCGTAATTTCAAGGTGGCAGGCCGTCTGATGAGAGAAAAAAGAGAGCAGGGAAGCGCATTTACAGCTCCATCCTATACATTCCGGGGATTTGAGGCGCTTCCGGAGGATCCTGCCAATCCTGAACCTGACAAATTTTATGGATTTGTGTTTCAGGACAGTGATTTTGCAAAATGGATTGAAGCAGTGGCATATAGTTTGATAAATCATCCGGATGCAGCATTGGAAAAAGTTGCGGATGAGGCCATAGATATTGTGTGTGCGGCACAGGCGGAGAACGGGTATTTAGATACTTACTATATTATTAATGGAATGGATCGCATTTTTACGAATCTCCGTGACCATCATGAATTATATTGTTTTGGGCATCTGGCGGAAGGTGCCATAGCTTATTATCAGGCAACGGGCAAGGAGAAACTGTTGGAGGCGGTGAAGTGTTATGCTGATTTTCTGTGTATGAAATTTGGACCGGAAGAGGGAAAATGTAAGGGTTACCCCGGACATGAGATTGCGGAAATGGCTTTGGCAAGATTGTATGAGCTGACTGGCGAGAAGAAGTATTTGGAGCTTGGCAGCTTCTTCCTGGATATGCGTGGCAGGAGGCCTTATTATTTTGATTTGGAGGAAGCGGAGCGGGCAGAACATGACGGAAGATCCTATAAGCGGCCCGGCGAAGAATTACGGTTTCAGTATCATCAGGCACATCTGCCGGTGCGGGAACAGTCGGAGGCAGTAGGACATGCGGTACGGGCAGTGTATTTGTACAGTGGAATGGCCGATGTGGCAAGGTTAAGCGGTGATGCGGCATTGTTGGAGGCTTGTGAACGGTTATGGAATAGTATTGTCAGAGAAAAGTTATATATAACGGGCGGGATTGGCGGTACTCATGTGGGCGAAGCGTTTTCGTTTCCCTATGATTTGCCAAATGATACGGCATATTCCGAAACTTGTGCGGCAATCGGACTTACCTTTTTTGCCAGAAGAATGCTGCAGCTTAAGGCGGACAGTCGATATGGGGATGTGATGGAACAGGCACTATATAATACGGTATTGGCGGGGATGGCATTGGATGGAAAGAGCTTTTTCTATGTGAATCCGCTGGAAGTATTACCTGAAGCATGTAAGAGCGATGAAAGAAAGCGCCATGTAAAGCCAGTGCGGCAGAAATGGTTTGGCTGTGCCTGCTGTCCGCCTAATATTGCCAGAACAGTGAGTTCGCTGGGGGCTTATGTGTATACGCAGAATGAGGATACGCTTTATACACATTTGTATGTGGGGAGCGATATTTCTGTGAATTTGGATGGTAAGAGAGCGAATATTGTATTGGAAAGCGAATTCCCCTGGGAGGGACGGGTAAAAGTGCTGTTTCGCCGTGTAGGAGAGGACAGAACAGTGTCGGAGGAAAAGGCTGCTGAGCAGGACATAAGGGTGTCAGAAGAAACTGCGGGCCAGAAAACGGAAGAAAACCGGACAGCGAAGAGGCAGCAGGAATCAGATGCGGAGCAGGGAATAGAAGAAAATCAAGGCATGAAAGAAGACGCAGTATCCTGCTATGCTACTATGGCATTTCGTATGCCTGGTTGGTGTAAAAGGGCGGAGGTAGAGGTACGTAGATCGCACAAGACTGGTGATGACCAGGATATGAAAATAAAGTGTACTATGGCAAGCTGGTCTGTGGCCAGGGAAGAGAACGGCAACATAAGGAGGGTTTCTACTGCTGCAATGTTAGAGAATGTGGAAGGCAGAACATCTTGTGTGGCCTTGCAGGAAGGGGAAAATCAGATAGCAGGCTCACGACAGACGGAAGCCGCAGAGCAAATGGCAATGTCGGCACCAGTGGAAGGGGTAAAACAGTCTGATGAATCAGAGAAGACCGATGTGGAATGTAATATAGCGGACGGCTTCAGAAATGCAACAGTACAGCAGACAGCATTGCCGCAGTTTCAAGTGGAGAAAGGCTATCTGTATCTCACCGGCAGTTGGCAGGAGGGAGATGAGATTTATTTGAATTTTCCCATGGATGTGCGATGTGTCAGTGCCAGTACAAAGGTGCGGGAGAATATTGGGAAAGTTGCAGTTGCCAGAGGGCCCATGGTATATTGTCTGGAAGAAGCAGATAATGGTGCAGATTTGGGGCTTTTGCGTGTGAATATGCAGAAATTGCAGAAGGGCAGCACAGCGAAGGAACAGGAGATGAAGCAAAATGCTGTTTTGAAAGTTGGGGGATTGGCAGAAAAAAGTACTGCGTTAGGGCACGAAATGCGGATACTGAAAATCCCCGGATTCCGGCAGGCGGCAGCGGGGGGTGAGGATGCTCTTTATCATGAGTATACTCCGGCATTGGAGAGGGAGGTTATGTTGACTTTTATCCCTTATTACGCATGGAATAACCGGGGCGAGGGTGAAATGAGCGTCTGGGTCAGGTGTTAGAGAATGAGGGAAAAGGATGAGTTTTTTCGGAGACAAAATGATTTCTGAAAGGTGAAAAACATAAGGGGGATTGGAGGCGAGAATATGAAGACAGGTATTTGCTATGTGGTAGGAGCAGGTGATAATTATGGTCTCGATTTTACTCCCAAAGCAGGGGATATGGTGATTGCGGTAGATGGGGGATTTCAGATTTTGAAAGAAAACGGAATGGATGCAGATATGGTGATTGGCGATTTTGATTCCCTGCAGTTCATACCGCAGCATTCAAATGTGATTGTGCTGAACACGGAAAAAGATGATACGGATATGTGGGCGGCATTAAAAGAGGGAATGGAGACAGGATACGAAGTTTTTCATATTTATTGCGGAACCGGCGGGCGCATAGAACATACCATTGCCAATATACAGCTTTTGGCGGAGCTGGCGCAAGAGGGAAAGCAGGGGGTTTTGTATGGAAAGGACTATGTGATAACTGCTATTACAAACCGGACAATTACATTTCCGAAACAGATGTCCGGCTATGTGTCGGTGTTTTCTCATTCAGAGACAGCGGAGGGTGTGTATTTGAAAGGGTTAAAATATGAATTGGATAACGCAAAAATGACAAATACTTATCCGCTGGGCGTAAGTAATGAATTTATCGGAGAGGAAAGCACGATTTCGGTGAAAAATGGAACATTACTGGTGGTGTATCCAAGGATGGGTGTATAGTGTTAGAAGAGCATAAATCGGTAATGGAGATGCGGAATCCTAAAGGTTGGCATATGGAGGTTCTTCCCTTAGGGAAGGTGTATGAAAAAGTGCTGAAGGAAGAAATATAAAAGCGGCAGATTTGCGGCTGATATTTTTGTATGCGGATGATTGCATGCGCTGAAACAGATGGCAAAGGCGCATTGGTATCAGGAGCACGAGAATGTGTCAACAGGGAAAATAAGAAGAAAGCAAAGGATGTTTACAATGGATGATTTAGATAAGTTAAGCAAGGAAATATCATATGCACTGCGACATGCACCGTGGGAATATGAGCTGGAGATGAATGAAGAGGGATGGGTGCCCATGGCACAGCTTCTGGATGCGCTGCGCAGAGAGGCAAAGTGGGAAGGAATCAGTGCGGCGGATGTGGAAGAGATGATAGAACAGTCCTCCAAAAAACGTTTTGAGATAAAAGATGGAAGAATCAGGGCATTTTATGGGCATTCCTTTCCGATGAAGATTCAAAAAGAAGAGAAAGAACCTCCGGCTGTCTTATATCACGGCACTGCAAGGCGGTTCTTGACATCAATTATGGAGAATGGATTATTACCTCAGGAAAGGCAATATGTCCACCTGTCGCAGGATGTGGAGACTGCGGAAATTGTGGGGAAGCGCCATGATGGAAGGCCATGTATTCTTGCCATTGATGCAAAAAGAGCATGGGAGGAAGGGGTAAAATTCTATCTTGGAAACGAAAAGGTCTGGCTGGCGGATTCTGTGCCGGGGAGATATATTGAGCCAATGCAATTGAAATAAAAAACAGATTGACAAAAAAATACTTCGGTGTTAGTATTAAATTACTTCCGGAGAAGAAGTATTTGAACTGTATGTAGGAGTGGAACTCATGAACTTTAAGGAGCAGGGGTTTTCGGAAGAAATCGCAAGGCTGGTTACGGATTATGTGGAGGAAATAAAGGAATTATTGTCTTCGGATATATGGGATAATATATTCTTAAACTGTACCAAGAATGAAGTGTTGGTTTTCTGGCTGCTTTATCGGAAAAACGAAGTAAATATGACGGAGATTGCGGATTATATTCATGTACCGCTCAATACAGCAACGGGCATAATCCAGCGGATGGAAAAGAACGGGCTGGTGCTCAGAACACGTTCCAGGGAAGATAAGAGGGTAGTGAATATTGGTTTCAGCGATAAGGGAATGACACAGTTTGAGGCTTTGGTCAGCGAAATCATTTACTATGTCATGAAGGTTGTAGGGACCTTTACGAAAGAGGAAATGGAGCTCTTCTATAGAATGATGTCAAAAGTGATTCAGGTATTGCGGCAGGAGCATAAGAAAGATGAGACACCGAGAAAGGTTCGGAAGATTATGATTGAATAGTGGGTGGCGGTACGATTTCAGGCAGTTCCAGGACTGCCTGATAAAAACACAAATACTTCGAGTAAAGAATTATTCGACAGAAGAATTATGATAATGCAAACACATTTGATTGGAGATCAGCATAATTACAGATTTGTTCATTTATAGAAGTGAGGCGGAAGACAGACATTTTTGAACGGCATGATACAGCTCATAAACGATGGAAAACAGTATGGTTAGTCATATAGGAGCAAGAAATGAATCATAAGGTCAAGGTGAAAATGTATATGGTGGGCGGCAGTGCAAAGAAGGCAGATAGGAGTCAGGGATGAAGAGAATTTATATTTTTACAGGAAAAGGTGGTGTGGGAAAGAGCAGTGTGGCTGCGGCTCATGCTGTAAAAAGTGCCGGGGAGGGCAGGAAAACGCTATTGGTAAGTACGGATATGGCCCATAATCTGGGGGACATTTTTGAGAGGAAAATGGGGAAAACAGTGGAAAAAAATGTAATGCCTCATTTGGACCTGTATGAGATAGATCCGGAGTATGTGATGGAAAATGATTTCCCGGCGGTGGTGGAATATCTGGGGAATTTGTTTGCGGATCTGGGGGAACCGGATCTGCAGAGTATGGGAATGATACCTGGAATGGAGGAGTTGTTTTCGCTGCTGAAGATTGCAGATATCTATAAGAGGGAAGATTATGAACGGATTATCGTGGACTGTGCACCTACGGGTGAGACCTTATCTTTGCTGAAATTTCCGGAATTGCTTTCCTGGTATATGGAAAAGTTTTTTCCCATTGGGAAAGTGGGCGTAAGGGTGTTAGCGCCGATTTCCAAAGCAGCATTTAAGGTGGAGATGCCTAACAAATATGCGATGAATGAGATTGAGAGAATGTATCTGAAATTGGCCGAATTGCAGGAACTTTTGAAAGACAGAGATATTACCAGCGTCAGAATTGTGACAATTCCTGAGAAGATGGTTTTGGAGGAAACAAAGCGTAATTATATGTATTTGAATCTTTATAATTTTAATGTGGATGGAGTTTATATTAACCGGATTCTGCCAAAGGAGATAGACAATCCGTTTTTCACGCAATGGCTTGTGCTTCAGAGGCAGTATATTGCTCTTTTGAAGGAATGTTTTGGCGCTTTGCCCATTTATGAAATTCCCTGGTATGACGAGGAGCTGAAAGGGGAGGCTGCCATCAGGAGAATTGTGGAGGATGTACTGGAGGGGGAGGAAGTTTTCCGCGCGAAAAATATAACCGAAAGGGAGCGTTTTCGGCAGACGGAAACGGGGTATGAATTAGAGGTATTTTTGCCCAATGGGGAAAAGGAGAAGATTGATTTGTATCAGGCATCAGCGGATATTGTGATTAAGACGGATAATTTCAAACGAAATATTCCGCTGCCGAATGTGCTGCGCAGATATAGGGTTTCCAAGGCAAAATATGAGAGTGGGAAACTTCGTATTTGGTTTGAGAAAGGATGTGAAGAGGATGAACAGGGAGATGCTTCATAGGTTAAAAACAGCAGGAGAATACCAGAAAAAAGCAATCATGGCATTATTGCCGGAGTCAATGGAAAGACATTTGGATGTGATTGAAAAAGAGATAAAAATTATGGTGACGGAAACTGTTGCCGAGATGGTGTGGGAGTGCAGGAAAAGGGGTGCAGCATGGGAAAAGCAGGATCATGAGGGAAGAGATGCAGCTCAGGAGACGCAGGAATATGAGAAAACTGCTGGTACCAGGAAAGTGGATATTGAGTAAAATGTGAGTTGGATAGGTGAAAAAATGCAAAAACATTTGGAACTATAAATATGTATGAAACTGCAAATATAGATAGCTGAAAGTATGTATGGAGTGTTAAATAGGAAAGGGCAGGAATATGAGAGTGATCATATATACAGGAAAAGGTGGTGTGGGGAAGACCAGTATGGCGGCTGCCACGGCCTGCAAAATCGCCGGGAGCGGGAAAAAGGTCTTGATTATGAGTACGGATCAGGCGCATAGTCTGGGGGATTCCTTTGACAGAAAGGTGGGAAAAGAGCAGACGCGGATTACGGATCATCTGTATGCCATGGAAATTGATACTGTGTATGAGGGTGAAAAAAGCTGGGGACATCTGAAGGATTATATCAAACAGCTTCTGACTGCCAAGGGGGGCGGAGGAATAGAAGCGGAAGAATTGCTGATTTTTCCGGGACTGGAAGAACTTTTTTCTATGTTTCGGATTCTGGATGCATACGAGAGCGGCCTCTATGACACTATCATTGTAGATTGTGCGCCTACGGGGGAGACGTTATCCCTGTTGAAGTATCCGGAACGCTTATCCGGATTGATAGCAAAGATATTGCCGTTGGAAAAGTTAGGTGTGAAGACGGTGGGAGCTGTTGTGGAAAAGGCAATGAAGATTCCCATGCCGAAAGACAATGTATTTGATGATGTGGAATATCTGATGGAGAAGATGAAACGGCTTCAGAAGTTGATGTTGAATCGGGAAGTCGTGAGCCTGCGCGTAGTTACCACACCGGAAAAAATTGTAATCAGTGAGGCAAAGCGTAATTTTACCTGCCTGTATTTGTATCATTATAACGTGGATGCAATTATTGTAAATCACATATATACGCCGGAGGCAATGGAGGGATATTTTCATAAATGGGTAAAGCTGCAGGAGGAAGGGATGCGGGAAATACAGGAAAGTTTCAGTGAAGTTCCCAGGTTCTATGTGGAACTGCAGCCGAAGGAACTCCGCACGCTGGAGGTGTTGGAGGAAGCAGGAGGTTTTATTTTCGGGGAGACTGACCCGAATGATATTTTATTTCGTAAAGAAATCTATGAGATTGACCGGGAGGGGATGCGACTGAAAATCTATCTGCCCTTGGCATATAAGGAGGAATTGCGGCTGGAACAGGACAGAAATGAGCTGGTGGTGGGAGTGCGCAATGAATGCCGCAGGTTCCCTGTACCCGCAGAATTTGCGGGAAGGGAGATTGCGGGGGCGAAATTTGAGGATGGGTATTTGAGCATAGCGTTTTAAGGAACAGAAAATATATTTTCTGGCTCGTTTCGGGATGGTTCTTCCGGGAACGGTTGTAAAATAGCAGGATGGATATGCCGTGAGCCTGCTGAGGGGGATTTGGCTGTTCAAGTGCTGTGCGTGCTATTATGAACAGACAATTGGGGCACCTCAATAAATTTCGCCAGCATTCCTTCATAGCAGAATACTTTGTCGCTTTCGGTAACTTCCTCTCCCAGAAATTGTCTGATTACAAAGGGCAGAACATAGTTATCCAGACATTTAAATTCTATTTCTGTTTCCTGGTTTTCTCTTGTAATTTTTTTATAATATCCATCGGTTCCCTGGATTCTGTGGAGTGTAAATCGTTCTGCCCTGATGGGAACCGGCATTTCTTTCACCAAATTTTCGATTGGGAAAGTAAAAAAGTCCTGTTCGGGGACTTCAAGTACAATTTCGTCATTTGAGAAAAATACTACTTTCTCAATGGATATGCTGTTTTCTTCCAATTGCGTCAATATGTTATCCATAAGGTATTTTTCGTAGGTAATATGTCTTTTGGGATTGCAGTTGCCCAGTATCACCTGCCGTATGTATTTGCTTTGGATGATATGTCTGTTGTTTGTATACCGGCCAATGAATTCTTCCCAGGTGTCCGCATTGTGGAAAATTGCGGGGGCATAGTGGTGTAATGCTGAGAAATTCGCTTTTTTCATATCAAAACTGAGAAAGCGTTTTCCGTCATTGGAAGGCTTGAATATGTCTTTCCCCGGAAGGTTGTTGTGGGTCACACGGTACCGGTTCATGTCTTCGCTGTTGAATCTCTGGTAGCTTTCCGTACTTTGAATTTCCCGAATAGCGGATTCCTTTATGCGGTTGTACTCCTCAAAATAATCTTGTTCGCCAGGATATTTGGATAATTCGTCAGTAAATATTTCCCATTTTGCAAGAGTTCCGTAATAGGGATCATAAAGCTGTAAGCGGTCAGTAAAATATGGTTCCTGAAATAATCTCAAAGGGATATTGCAATCTCTGCAGAATCTCTCTTTTGCGCCTGTTGATATCTTCATGTCAAATGTCCTCATTTCTTTACACTTCCTGTCATGCCGCCAATGTCGCCACATACAATACGTTCATCCACATACATTCTGAATTCGTTAATCTTTTTATGGTTTGGCACATCCGGCAGGGATGTATTATGTTTCGCATACTCGAATCTTTTTTCATATTCATTGAGCAGATCATAGAATGCGGCAGTAGGTTGTCTGTGGTCATCCAGGAATTCGCCGTTGCGGATGCTCATTAACAGATTATGTTCCGTTTCCCGATAGGTAATGATTTCTTCTTTCTCAAGAATGTCAATGCACATCATGTACAGACGGAGCAAATGTGCCATATGTTTTCCCAGTTTATCGTGGCTGATGGCTTTTTCGTTTCGTTTGCCGATTTTATTGTAGCTGCTGACAATGGCTTTCATTTCGTTCCACATCCCTGTCCAGTCCCGCAAAGGGTAATGTGTCAGTTTTACATCCATAAAAATTTCGCTTTCGTATCCTTCTTCCACGGCCTGATCGATATACAGATTGATATCATTGTCATCATTGTCATCATGGGGATAGTATCTGGTCTTGAAGTCGTATTTGGCATTGGTGATGCTTTTCAGGATATATGCTTCATTTTGCGCCTGCCCGACCAGTCTGGCGGCTTTGTTTTCCAGACGTCGGAGCTGGCTGCCGGCGTAGCCGCCGAAGGTATGAATGCAAATCTTGGAGAGGAACATTTTTCTGTTGTCCAAAAGCGCCTGACCTATGGGGGTTAAGTACAGATAATGCTCCGGACGGCATCCCAGGATTTCTATGGTATTCGGATTATTGGAGGACAGCAGCTGGAGCATTTTATGAAAGGAGTAGATTGTGGTGTCGGTTGCGGCATCCACCACCTGTTCATAATCAGTTCCCAGCAGAATATTTTCTTTGGAATTAAATGCAATTCCTCTGATGTCCAGGTCGGAAGTTTCTTTTTCCATGCCATAGGCGTGGCTTCCGCCCAGGGTCAGTAGTATTATATTGTTGTGTAGATTCGTATTTGAGTTTAGAAAATCATATTGTGGTGATTTCAATTCATTTTTTATCTGTTCCAACTGCATATGTATCACCGTTCCTTTTTGATTTCTGTAAGCAATGAGCCAGGCAGTCTGTAATTATTTCATTTAGTGTGTCTTATTGCTTTATAAGGTGGATAAAGGTACACTTCAATTATATTATTTTTTATCTTAAAGTCAATGAAAAATAACAAATGTGCCTGTCTCAGTCAGGTGTGGCTGAATGGTAGTTTTTCACACCTACGCCACCGCGAGGCGTTTTCACGCGCTTTATGCGTGAAAAAACCGAGACAGTCGTGCGCGAAATCGCTGCATTTGCGATTTCTGTGCAGCAGTTACTGGTCATGGAGTGAACAGTAATGAATGGTAATAACAAGATAGAAACAGAAGCGGTACATGGTTGCTAAGACAGAAAAAATATGTTAAAATTCATATCAGACCGAACCAAATCAGGGTTGTGTCAGGAGAGGAAATGAACAGTCATGAAAACGCAAATTGAATTAAGAACATTGCTGCATTCTGTGGATCACAAAAGTTATCCGGCATATAAAGCTCTGGCGGGGGCATGGAAATTTGACCGGTATGTGCTGGTGATCGATCATGTGCAGGGAGATCCTTTTGCGGCGCCATCCAGTCTGCATGTGGAGATTGCCCATACAGAGGCGAAATTTCCCGCAGCATATTATGAGAAGGACTGCGCCCGCATTGCATTGCAGGATTATTTGGTCAGGCAGATGTCCAAGCAGTTTGAACAGTATAATTTTAAGGCAAAGGGCTCAGGAAAAAGTGGTTTGCTGTCTGTCAGCCGCTGCGGGCAGGCGGTGTTGGAACGCAGTGCCTGTCAGATTACGAAGAATGGGGTTATTGTTCGTTTTCATGTGGGATTCCCGGCCTTTGGCCGCACCATCAATGCGGGCGAATTGGAGAAGATTTTATTTGACTTCCTGCCCCGTTGTGTGGAAAACAGTCTGTTCTATGGGAGGCTGGATCAGAAGAAGGTGGAAAGTGTTATTTTCCTGGCGGAGGATCAGGAAGCATTGCGTCATATACTGAAAGAAGAGAAGCTGGTTGCTTTTGTGGCGAACAGTTCCATTCTTCCCAGGAAGAGCGGTGTGTCGGATCTGCCTCTGATGGACAGTGTGCCTTTTGTGTCACCGGTTTCCATGGAGAGAACGTTCAGGCTGCCTCATCGGGGAGAAATCAGCGGAATGGCAATACCGGAGGGGATTACGCTGATCGTAGGCGGGGGGTATCATGGGAAATCAACTTTGCTGGAAGCAATACAGATGGGGGTTTATAATCATATCCAGGGTGACGGAAGGGAATTCGTGGTGACGGATGACACGGCAGTGAAGCTTCGCGCAGAGGATGGCCGATCTGTTCGGAATGTGGATATTTCTTTATTTATTAATGATTTGCCCAATAAGAAGGATACCACTTCCTTTTCTACGGAGGATGCCAGCGGCAGCACATCTCAGGCGGCGGCAGTGATGGAAGGAATAGAGGCGGGCACCCGTCTGTTCCTGATTGATGAGGATACTTCTGCCACCAATTTTATGGTGCGGGATGAATTTATGCAGCAGGTGATCAGCAGAGAGAAGGAACCTATCACACCTTTCCTGGAACGGGCAAAGGAGCTTTATGAGAAAGCGGGTATTTCGACTATATTGGTGGCGGGCAGTTCAGGAGCGTTCTTCTACATTGCGGATTGTATTTTGATGATGGATCATTATCATCCGGTGGATATTACGGAGCGTGTAAAGGAGTTGTGCAAAGAGCACACTGCGCCCAGGGTGCAGGCACCGGGATTTGAGCTGCCGGATTTTGAAAGGGTGCTTCCTGCTTTTCGGGGAGGACGCAAGACAGGGGGAAGAGATTGGCATGGCAAGGAACAGCGCGGCCGCAGTCAGGATGGTAAAGGGCGTGATGGGCAGAAGGAAGAGAATGGCCGTTATGAACATATGAAGGTGAAGTCATATGGATTGGAGTCTTTTTCTTTGGAGAAGGAAGAGGTCAATGTAAGATATCTGGAACAGCTTCTGGATCCGGAACAGGTGACGGCGTTGGCTTATCTGATGCGCTTTGGGCTGGAACAGGTTATGGATGGAAAGAGGACAGTGCGTAAGGTGGCTGAGGTGATTTGGGCACAGTGGGAGAAGGAGGGGTGGAAACCGTTCTGCAGTTCTTATATCCCCTGTGGATTGGCAAAACCCAGAATTCAGGAACTTTTCGCATGTATTGACAGGTTTCGGGGATAAGTGTGAAGGAAATGAAGAGTTTCTAAATATCAATAGCAACATAAAACGTCCCGAAACGGAAAGCGCATGGCATGGGCTGAAGTGTAGGGGCAGAATGTGAAAGAGGAGGGCGTATATGCTATACATAGGGATTGATTTAGGGACATCCGCAGTTAAATTGCTGCTGATGGACAGTGAGGGGAAGATCGTGAATATTGTGTCAAAGGAATATCCCCTTTATTTTCCGCATCCGGGGTGGTCGGAGCAGAATCCGGAGGATTGGTATGAACAGACTGTTCTGGGAATCAGGGAGCTGCTTCAGAATGTGGATAAGAGCCAGGTGGCAGGAATCAGCTTCGGCGGACAGATGCATGGTCTGGTAATCTTGGACAAGGACGATCAGGTGATACGTCCGGCGATTCTCTGGAATGACGGCAGGACAACAGAGGAGACAGCGTATCTCAACAATGTAATCGGCAAGGATAAGTTGTCGGAATATACGGCCAATATTGCGTTTGCGGGCTTTACGGCGCCAAAGCTGCTCTGGGTGAAGAACAAAGAGCCTGAAAATTTTGCCAGGATCGAGAAGATTATGCTGCCTAAGGATTACATTGCCTACCGGCTTACAGGGGTGCATTGTACGGATGTGTCCGATGCTTCGGGAATGCTTTTGTTTGATGTGAAAAACCGCAGATGGTCCCAGGAAATGTGTGATATCTGCGGCGTTAAGATTTCTCAGCTTGCAACCTGCTATGAGAGCTATGAGGCAGTGGGGACTGTTCTGCCGCAGGTTGCGGAGGCATTGGGAATTGCGTCTTCTGTCAAGGTTGCTGCAGGAGCGGGAGATAATGCTGCGGCTGCGGTAGGTACCGGAACTGTGGGGGATAATCAGTGCAATATTTCCCTGGGCACCAGCGGAACGATTTTCATTTCTTCCAAACAGTTTGGGGTGGATCAGTATAATGCGCTGCATTCCTTTGCCCATGCGGACGGAAGTTATCATCTGATGGGGTGCATGCTCAGTGCGGCAAGCTGCAATAAATGGTGGATGGATGAGATTATCGGAACCAAGGAGTATGCTGAGGAACAGAAGAATATTCAAAACTTAGGAGAGAACCATGTGTATTTTCTGCCGTATCTTATGGGGGAGCGTTCCCCTCATAATAATCCCAATGCCAGGGCGACTTTTATCGGCATGACAATGGATACCACCAGGGCGGATATGACCCAGGCGGTGTTGGAAGGTGTGGCATTTGCATTGCGGGATTCTCTGGAAGTGGCAAAATCCCTCGGGATAAATTTAACACGGACGAAAATCTGCGGCGGCGGCGCAAAGAGTCCTCTTTGGAAGAAAATTGTGGCCAATGTGCTGAATTTGAAGGTGGATGTGATCGAAAGTGAGGAAGGACCGGCAATGGGTGGTGCCATGCTTGCGGCGGTTGCCTGCGGAGCGTATGGAAGCGTGGAGGAGATTGCCGCGAAGGTAGTAAAGGTCGTGGATACGGTAGAACCGGAGCCGGAACTGGTTGCCAAGTATGAAGCGCGTTATGGGCAGTTTAAGGAGATTTATCCTGCATGTAAGCCGCTGTTTGAAGTGATTGTGTAAGTCTGGCTATGGAAGGTATAGTGTATTTATTACGAGGTGAAACGGTTGTCACATAGCAAAACCACAAAGCGGAATTTTTCATTGTATTTGGAAAAGTGGAATGCGTCTGCAAAAAAGTATATCAATGTCTGCTGTATATGCGGCAAAAAGGGTTATAGTCCGGCAGTGAAACAGGAAGGATTCAGCAGTGACAGTAATAAGGCTGTGATCTGTCAGGAGCTGACCAGGACGCTGCGTGTAATGGCATTGGACGATTTGGGAAGATGTGAGGTCTGTGCAAGAGTACAAGATACCATGATGCAGAAACCATGAAAGGCAGGTAACAGTTCAGTGACCTGTATCAATGAATGTAAACGCAATCAGGGTGTTGCTGTTGACGCTGTGATCGGTAACAAGCCTTCTGCGAAGGCGTTAGGCGCAGAGAATCGCATTGCGAAAAGGGTATTCACACAAACAGTATTCACAAAACAGCAATTTCGCGCATGAATGTCTGTTTTGGGTTTGTCACGCAAAACGACCATGAAAACGCCTTGGTGCGGAGTGAACCAATGTCATTCACTTAAGCAATCTCAGCCCTGTAAACAGCATCCAAAACCTTGAATGATTCATCTGTACCATCGAACAGCACGAAATAAAACGCCTTAAGTTAATGACATTGGGAGTGAACAATAACATAAGGATTGCAATTATTTTGAATAGTTATGTAATTGCAAAGATAAGAGATTTCGGATATAATCAAGTTAGGCGCAGTGTGGCTGTGTGGGCGTTTGCCCTGGGCAGCCGCCGTAAATTATATATTTATCAAGGAGGGTAATTGAAATGAACAATTTACCAAATGTGAAAATTGGTATCGTGGCGGTAAGCCGTGACTGCTTCCCTGAAAGTCTGTCCGTCAACAGAAGGAAGGCTCTGGTGGCAGCATACACGGAAAAATACGGTACTGATGCCATTTATGAGTGTCCTGTCTGCATTGTGGAGAGCGAGATCCATATGGTGCAGGCATTGGAGGATATTCAGAAAAACGGCTGTAATGCGTTGTGTGTATATCTGGGTAACTTCGGCCCGGAGATTTCGGAGACATTGCTGGCAAAGCATTTTGACGGTCCGGCTATGTTTATTGCGGCTGCGGAAGAGAGCCAGAATGATCTGGTGGGCGGACGCGGAGATGCCTACTGCGGTATGCTGAATGCCAGTTATAATCTTAAGCTGCGCAATGTAAAGGCATACATCCCGGAGAATCCGGTAGGCACTGCTGCAGAGTGTGCGGACATGATTCATGAGTTTATTCCTATTGCAAGGGCAATCGTGGGTTTAAGCAGTCTGAAGATTATTTCTTTCGGACCCAGGCCTTTGAATTTCCTGGCATGCAATGCGCCCATTAAGCAGCTTTATAATCTGGGTGTGGAGATCGAGGAGAATTCCGAGCTTGATTTGTTTGAGGCATTTAAGAAGCATGAGGGAGATGAGAGGATTCCTGCGAAGGTAAAGGAGATGGAGGAGGAGCTTGGCACTGGCAATAAGAAGCCGGAGGTGCTGCCGAAGCTGGCACAGTATGAGTTGACATTGCTTGACTGGATCGAAGCGCACAAGGGTTATCGTAAATATGTGGCAATTGCCGGAAAATGCTGGCCCGCATTCCAGACTCAGTTTGGTTTTGTGCCCTGCTATGTGAATAGCCGCCTGACCGGTATGGGCATTCCCGTATCCTGTGAGGTTGACATCTATGGCTGTCTCAGCGAGTTTATCGGTACCTGTGTCAGCGAGGATATTGTAACCTTGCTTGACATCAACAATACGGTTCCTGATGATATGTATGATGAAGCCATCAAAGGTAAATTTACATATACGCACAATGATACCTTTATGGGATTCCATTGCGGCAATACCAATACCAAGAAGCTTTCCTCCTGCAGCATGAAGTATCAGATGATCATGGCCAGAACCCTTCCCGAGGAAGTGAC